>JADFPY010000076.1 GCA_022562085.1 candidate division KSB1 bacterium
TTTCTTTTTTGTCAAATAGCAAGTGACATGCTATCTCGTCGATAATCCAATTAGAAATTAAGAATTATCATAAAAGAATAGTCCTGAATTAAATCAGGCTCGTTTTAATCACCAGAAAAAAAGGAGAGAAATATGGCTTTTGGAGACCTCAGCCGAATACGCGGCAATATTCAAGCACTGCAGGCACTAAACTCTTTGAATAAGATTAATCAGCAGTTGGGTATCCGCCAATTGCGACTGGCAACCGGAAAAAGAATTAACTCAGCCGAAGATGATGCCGCCGGTTTTGTAATCAGTAAAACTTTGCAGCATCGCGGCAAAGGCCTGGCTGTTGCATTGGGCAACGTCGGCGATGCCAAGTCCATGTTGGCAATAGCTGAAGGTGGTTTGGACAGTATCCTCGATATCCTCGAGACCATGAAGGAAAAAGTTACCCAGGCAGCGAGTGACACCCTCGGTTCCTCAGAGCGAAATGCGATTGAAGATGAGATCGACGCCTTAACCAGTGAAATTGACGACATCGTGGATGAAACCACATTCAACGGCACCTCGCTTTTGACGGATGTTGATAAGACCATTCAAACAGGTGAAGCGACTACAGATTCTTTAGTGGTTGCTGTGAGTACGCAAAATCACAAAGCGACCAATCTTACTGTAGCTGATGCAAATATTACGGTATCATCTGCATCTTTTTCGTCAGCAGCTTTGGGTAATATCAATACTGCGATTACAAGTGTTAAAAACAGTATCGCTTCTATCGGTTCGTATCAGGCACGGCTGTCCACGAAAGAGGCTACGCTTACGAATGCGATTACCAACACTGAAGCTTCACGAAGCCGCATTGCAGATGCTGACTTTGCCAAAGAGCAGCTGGAAGCGCTTAAATTGCAAATCATGCAGCAGACAGCGACGTCCGCCCTGGCACAGGCAAACGCAGCGCCGCAAATCGTACTGTCACTCTTCGGTTAATAGTCCGAATCGTCTTAATCGAAGTAAGGGTGTCCATTTTGGGCACCCTTTTTTATTTGTATAAACCTGTTTAAGTCCGAAAGAGAGAATGCCGAAATATTAGTAGAAATCATATTTCTTTAGTTCCTGAAATCATTCTAATAGGCTGGGGGTAAAATAAGGCATTTTACCACAGATGAACACTGATTAAACGCGGATTCCTGTTTAATAAAAAAAATAAAATCTTCTTTTTTTAATCCGTATCCATCCGTGGCTAATCTCTTGGGCATTCAGACCTCATTAAAGAGTCTTTAGGGAAGAAGACCATGTACGATTTAATCCTGTCCGGAATTCGTTCCTCATACGCTGAAAATCATCTCGGGGATTTCTTCTATTCGACTGCTTTAGCGCACAAGCCGAAGCTGGCAGTGGAGCTCGGCTCCTTTATGGGCTATAGCTCGCTGCATATCGCGGCGGCGTTAAGAGACAATAAGGATACCAGAAGTGAATTGCATCTTATCGATTTATGGGACAAATATACCTACCGGCATTGTTCCCTGGAAACCATTGTTCAAAATTTCAAAAAAAATGAACTTCTGTCATTACCGCATTGCAAGTGTAGCTTCATCAATGAGGATGCCTTTGAGGCTCATTCTAACTATTCAGCAAGTTCCGTTGACCTGCTGCATATCGACATCTCAAATGACGGCCGGTCGCTGCAACTTTGTCTGAATCGTTGGCATGAGAAACTCAATACCGGCGGCATCCTGTTGCTTGAAGGCGGCTCGGAGGAGAGGGACCAAATTGATTGGATGATAGAATACGAGAAAGAACCCATCCGGTCGTTCACGGAATCTGTTTGGTTTAGAGACCACTATGAGGCCGTCACAATTCAGCCGTTTCCATCTCTAACATTTGCGAGGAAAATGAAATGATCCCGATGCATAAAGTTTTTATGCCCGACAATATCGATGAAGTCATGGAGCCTTTGCGAAAGGTCATCGAAAGTGGCTGGATTGGCGAAGGTCCGAAAGTTTTGGAATTTGAAAAGCAAATTAGCGATTATATCGGCAATGCCTACGTTACCGCGTTAAATTCCTGCACATCTGCGATTCAACTTGCGTTGCGATTGTGCGGCGTCGGCATTGGCGACGAGGTGATCTCCACGCCCATGACCTGTATGGCCACCAACGAGCCGATTGTGCTGACCGGTGCGACCCCCGTCTGGGCTGACGTTGATGCGAATACGGGGAACATCGGTCCAGAGAGCATCCGACAGAAGATCGGTGTCCGGACAAAAGTCATTCTGGCGGTGCATTGGGGTGGCTACCCATGCGACATGGATGAAATTAATCAAATTGCTCGTGAGCATGGTCTTAAAGTCATCGAAGATTGCGCGCATGCCTGGGGAGCGATTTACAGGGACAAAAAGATCGGCAACCATTCGGATTTCTGCTGTTTCTCCTTGCAGGCGATCAAACATTTTACCACCGGAGATGGGGGTGTTTTGATGTGCAAAAATGAACGGGACCACCGGCGCTCCCGCTCCCTTAAATGGTTCGGTATCGACCGGGAGCAGCGCAGGGAAAACCGATTCGGCATTGCGGAGTGGGACATTATTGAGGCGGGCTACAAATTTCATATGAACGATATTGCAGCGACTATCGGATTGGCTCAGTTCCCTTATCTAAATGAGCTAGTGGCAAAAAGACGGGAAAATGCCGCTTTTTACAAAGAGCATTTGCAAAGTGTGCAACGGCTGAAACTTCTTACTGAAGCGGAAGATCGTAGGTCCTCATACTGGCTGTTTACGATTAAAGTTGAAGACCGGGTGAACTTTATCAGATACCTGGCTCAGAACGGCATCGCTGCTTCGGTTGTGCATGCGCGTAACGACTCCCATACCATTTTTGCGAATTACAACAGCAGTGGTTTGACCGGTTTGGATGAGTTTTCAGAAAAAATGGTTTGCATCCCTGTCGGCCAATGGGTGGGAGAGCAGGAACGTAAACATATCGTTGATGTAATTCGGGGACAGGATTGGTAGTCTAATTTACTTGAATTTGGAAAATTCGAAGCCGGAATACCGGAAGAATGGATTTTGGGATTAATGGTGAACATCCAAGTATTCCACCACTCCGATATTCCGTTAACAGGCAAATACATTACTACAATAACCGATAGGCTTATACAGTACACGGCCCCATGAAGTTTAATATCGTTTTAGCACTGCCGCCGGAAGACCGGGAATCTTTCGTCCATGCCCAATGCTTTCTGGAAACAGCCGACTTGTTACGCTATGGTTTGGAAGACCTGGGCTATGAAGTCATTTTCGGAGAAGGACTGCAGCGAGATCACCTTAACATCATTTTAGGGTATCAGTTTTTATATGGTCAGAAAATTTCATCCGAATACAAATGCATCGTCTATCAACTGGAAGAACTTTCGGAGCTTGAGGGATGGCCTTTAGAAAACCTCGAAACGTTGATGTCCCCTTCCTGTGTTGTATGGGATTTCAGTGAACGAAATATCGACTTTCTTGCCGAGCGCGGCATCCGTGCAGTTCTCAAACCTCTCGGGTTTCATCAAAAAATGTTCAGAATAAAGTATCGTCAAAATAAAGACGTTGACATTTTGTTTTATGGCTCTAAAAATGAACGGCGAATGAAAATTCTCAAGGAATTAGAGCAGAAATTTAATGTAGAAATTCTTTGCGGCATTTATGGTCATGAAAGGGATGAATGGATTGCTCGCTCAAAAATTGTATTGTCGATTTACTATTATCAAACTAAACTTTTCGACGATGTGAGAATCGGCTATCTTATGAACAACAAATCGTTTAGCATCATTGAAGATTCCCCCAACAAAAAATATGATGATTTTCTGGTCTACATACCGTACGAACAACTGGTTGAACGTTGTGAATATTATCTAAATAACGATGACTTACGGCGGGAAAAAGCCAAGCAAGCATTTCAAGGATTTAGGAAATATCCCGAATCTGAATTCCTTAAACGAGCACTTGCACAATCCTTCTAAGCCAGCATGAACTCCGGCGCTTCGGTCATTATCGTCACCTTTAATTCTTCATCAACAATTGCAAATTGTCTGGGCAGTGTCGTCAATACACTGCGGCCGCAGGACGAAGTTTTGGTGATTGATAACCATTCTCAAGACAATACTCTCGAAATTATCGAGCAGCTAAATTTTTCTCCTGAAAAAGTTAAAGTTCTGCCGCAGTCCAAAAATTATGGCTTTTCACGGGGATGTAATATTGGGATTGAAAACTCTAACAAAGAATTTGTGATTTTGCTCAATCCCGACACGGAAGTTTTTGGCGATTGGATTGCAAAACTGACCGGCCATTTTCAATATTATGAAAACACCGGCGCTGTCGGAGCGCTATCGAATGCCACTATTCCGGTGCAGCATATTTCTACTTATTTTCAAGAATATGACCTTTATAATGCACAAGAAGTCATTGCGCGCTTGAGCCAAAACTATGACAAGCGAAGCATTCCATCGAAACTGCTGATTGGCTTTTGCATGGCGCTGCGAAGAGATTTGTTGGAGCGATTCGGCGGGTTGGATGAAGATATTTTTTTGGGAGACGATGATACCGAAATTTCCTGGCGGCTGCGGGAAAAGGGCTATCTGCTGCGCATTGCATTGGATGTGTACGTGAATCATTTCAACCACGTAAGTTTTAATACCTTGGAAAATTCCGAGACCGATAAAATCGTGCAAGAGGGAACCGACGTTTTGTATGAGAAAATGAAGGCCTACTACTCGCCTGAAAAAGTACCTAATCCCAACGATTATTTTGGCATTAGCTGGTGGAAGCCCTCGATTCTGGAGAATAAAAGTGAAGATGAAGTTTTTGCCCCAAGATGGCAGCGACACGAGTACAATAATATTTTGTTGAAAGCGAATGATTTTTTGAAAAACCAAAACTATCTGGCAGCAATAGATGTATTGCGGGATGCTCTGAATCTTCATGTGAATGATTTTAATTTTTGGTACACTTTGGGTTCGGTTCATTTGATGATGAAAGAATACGGCAAGGCCGAGGTTGCACTAAAAAATGCTGAGACATTGGAATTTAATGGTGAAAGAGCGAAACAGAAATTAGCGAAATTGCATGCCGAACACAGCGATATGAAATTAAACGACGATGCTATCGCTCAAAACAATAGCATCGTTTCATCCTAGTCTTATGTTCATTCTACAACTCTATTCCGGACAAAATACTTCAGCCGGAGATTTCATTTATCGCATCGCAAGGCCGGCCGAAGGACTCTCGTCAATAGACGGCATTACCGTTAAGAATCTCGATCTGCTAAATGCGGGCAACAAGCAATTATTGCTGAATGTGCCGCTGCTGATTTTGCACCACTTGTCCGATCCAGATTTGCTGCCGGTCATTAAAGAACGCCGCAATCAGGGTTTTCGAACCATTTACGAATTAGCCGACAACTTCCGGTTTTCGCAATCCCACAAAACCCAAAACGGCAGTGCTTCTGATTATCCTGTGATAATGGAAGAAATTATCCGGCGTTGTGATGCTGTGCAAACCACGTCATTTGCACTTCGAAACAGATATCAGGATTTGAACGACGAATTCTTTATCTTTCCAAACTTAGTTGATAAAGTTGAATACCGAGAACCCAGGGGTTCCGATAAACTTACAATCGGGTGGGGTGGCTCGGCCCGGCACCTTGACGACTTAAAACAAATTACCCAACTGCTAATTGAATGGGTGTCACAACATCCCGGTGTGCGGCTGGCGATTATGGGGTCGAAATCAATCCGGCAGATATTTGAGGAGCTTTCTCCTGAAAAACTCTTGCTCCGAGATCCGGGTAGTTTAAAAGATTACTTGTCTTTTCTGGATGAAATTGATATAGGTATCGCACCGTTGCTGTCGACCGAATTCAATGCCTGCCGCTCGGATGTCAAATTTTTAGAATATGCCTCTCACGAAGTCGTGCCGGTTTGCAGCCGGTTTGGCCCTTATATTGAAATCGCTGAGGAAGGGGAGAGTCTTCTGCTTTTTAATAGCCCGGCCGAGCTCATTCAGCATTTGGAAAGACTGCGTACTGATGTTGAGTTGAGAAGCAAAATTGCTCGGAATGCGCTGCAGTGGGTTGGGAAACACCGATTGAGTAACCAAAAACTTTGGGAATCGCGAGCTGAAATCTACCGGAAATTCTTACCAAAATATGTAAATGACTTTGAATGGAATGATAATCTCGGCCAATCGAATCTTGCTGATTTGATCATGCCTGCGATCAAAGCAAAGAATCCGGCGGCTTTGCTGATGAATGCTGTCGATTTGCACCCGGATGATTACCAAGCCTATTACTTTTATGGGTGGGGACTTTCAAAGCAAGGCCGGTATAAGCATGCGGTGACTCCCCTGCGAAAGGCTTTATCCCTTCGCCCGGATTCGATCCGAACGGCAGAGCTGCTTGTGCGGGTTTTGTTGATCAACGGCGATCTCGATTCGGCACTGCGAACCGTTGAACACGGGTTAACAATCGAACCGAATCTCAAAAATTTACTCGAATTAAAATTGACCATTCAACATATAACCGATGCCATCGCTCAAGGCGATGACATCGGGGTGACTGCACTATCTTGATTGCTTCATCCTCGTGTATAATGAACAAAGAAAAAATTCAAATATACCAATTTACCACCAACCCGGTTTGCTCGCCTTATCGCTTTGATTTTCCGAGAGAGCAGTTGAATCGGCGAGAAAATGTGCAGGTGACGAAATTCACCAAACTTGATGCGGCCGTGTATGCCGAACTTGTTGAATATGCCGATATGTTAATCATTCAACGGCTCCCCATGTCGCCGCGATTGGCGAAGGTTTGCTCGGCATTAAATTCCCGGGGCAAGTTAGTCATTTTTGAAATCGATGATGATTTGCTGCATTTGCACCCGGAATCCCGCTATGCGAAACAGGCGCCTCCGGATTATCGGGAACGAATTGAGCAGAGTCTTTTAGCCAGTCAGGCGGTGCAGTGCAGTACGCAAGCATTGGCTAACGTCATTTCTCAGATTCACCCGGAAGTGGTCGTATTAGAGAATCAATTTGATAAACTCTTTCCTTACAATAGCAGGAAGAAAGACGGAGGGATAATTATCGGATATGCGGCCGGGGAAGATCATTTCCTTGATTGGCTTACGATAAAAGACGCCTACAACACCACAATCGTTCAATTGGAATTAGAAGGATTTCAAGTGGAAAGTTGGATTATTGGAGATAAGGCGATTTTTGAATCCATCGCTTCAAAAAACAAGCGCTACTTTCCGTTGCTGCAAAGAAGTGAATATTTGCAGCTCCTGCAACAGGTTGATATTTCACTCATTCCGCTGGCTGATATCCCCTTTAATCGCAGTAAATCCGATGTCAAGTTTCTGGAATCGGCGGGATGTGGCGCAGCAGTTTTGGCCAGTAAGTTCGTCTATTCTAATTCAGTTAAGAATGGCGAAACCGGAATTTTGTTTAGCAATGCCGATGAATTTGCAAATGGATTAACCGAGTTGGTAAGAAGTCAGGAGCTTACTGAACGACTTTCTCGAAATGCCCAGCGTTATGTTTCTGAAAATCGTTTGATCGAGCAGCATGTCGAAAGGTGGGAAGAGATTTATTTGAGTTGGGTTTCTAATAGAGATAAGCTGTTGCGAAATTTTACAAAAATCCATAGTTAATGTCATTTTGGGCAGAGCGAGAAATCTTTTTGAAAGGCATTACTTAAAGAAAGGCTTTCTTTTACGGTTCGCGGAGCCTGCCCCGAAGAAAGGAGGGGTCGAACGACATGTTCTGCATTTTTTGAATCGACTTTCAGACTTTTGGGGCCATCCTACCGGTGTTATTGAAACTTTGTAACGCTATTTTTGATAGCTGTCATCGCCACTTGATGCAGCGGATCGACTGCCAAAATTTCCTTGTAAACTTCTATCACTTGATCCTCTTTGCCCGTTTCCTGGTACAACTCGGCGAGTATAGTCATGGCATCAACATCTTCCGGATTGTTCTTCAAGAAAGTAGTGAGCAGCTTAATTGCTTCTGCCTGCCGATTCAAAGCTTTCAGCGGTTCGGATAGATTCAGGATCGCAGCTCGATTTGTGGGATCGAGTTCGACAGCTTTGATAAATGATTGCAATGCGAGCTCGGGCTTATCCTGTTTGAAATAGCAGTTTCCAAGCTCGTTATGTGTTTGAGCATAGTTCGGTTGCAATAATTGCACGCGAGAAAATTGGGCGATTGCCTCAGCGATTTTATTCTCAGCGGCTAATTTTTGCCCCTCTTGAAAAACCTGTGCGACGTGGTTTTCATTTTCGTTTGCATCCAAAAGCGAGGCGTCAAACGACCCGGATTGCACGACACGATAAAACCAAGTTTCGAACAGTTGCAACGAATTTCTATCACTCGATTTGGCTAAATCAGACTCCTGCAATCTTTTTTGAAGTTCCTCCGGTAAAAAATCTTGACCCTTCATTTTAAAATTCAGGAATTGCTGATTTTGTCGCAATGTTTCGGATAAGTAGAAAAGCGCTCGATCAAAAACTAAGGCAGTCGGAAGATCAAATTGCAATTGCCACTCGAGATCGATGAGTTTTACGGATTCATCATTCTCAGCAACCAAAAGGTTTGAAAAAATCAGATCGAGATATTTCCCTGAAATCCACTGATGATGCGCCGATTCATAAATAACATGTCCCAAATGCTTTCTGCAAAATTCATGGAACCGGTTTTTCTTTTCCTCCGATGCCTGTGTGGAATGCTCTTCCAATGTTTTCAGCCAAACTGAAACCGCCTGCCAGGCTTCATCCAAGTTATTTCTTAAGACACCATCCAGAAATTTCTCCTGCAGATTCTTGAAGTCTTTATGATATTTCTGATTTTTTACAATGCGTAGAACGCCGTTGCTCGATTCTTCAATTTTCAGGGTATCGAATTTTTCTTTTTTGACTAAAATTTCCGAGGAGCCGTTTCCTAAAAAATAAGTGCGGGTCTGAAATGCGGGCGCACGAAAAACATTAAACTTTGCTGCAAGCATATCATCAAGCCGCAAACGCTTATTGTTTTCATTTTTTGAAGCGATGACCAAAAAGGAGTTCATGAAATTATGAACCTGGCCGATATTTCTGAGGGTTTGCAAAAATCCACGCTCATTGAAAGCAGGATTAACCCGGCAGGAGTGATCCTGCGTCGGAAATTCCATCAAGGCGAAGGGATCAAAGTCGTCGTGATTTAGGGCAGCTTCGCTCAAGACCGCGGTCGGCATTTTATAATCCGGAAAGGGATAAAACCAGTGCTGGGCTTTAAACCCGACCTTTTCCAATTTTGCCCTTAAGGTTGCCGCATCGAAAGTTCTCATTCCTTGATAATGCGGATAATCAGAAATACCTTCAAACGGCCGCCCGTCGTGCTCTTCAGGGTAGCCCGCTAAATATTTGTGGCCGAGTTGATTTTCGATCGCGAGCAGCAAATAACCATTTTCATTCAAAGTTTTGAACGCAAAAGATAACACCTCTTCGTAAGGATCGTCTCCGGGAACCTACTTTCCTGAATATTCAAGAACGCCAATCAAAGAAACGAAATCATACGGTTCTGTTACCGGAAACTCGGTCAGGTTGCAGGCGTGGATTTCAAGATTCTTTGCATGTCTGCAGCGCTGCTGAATAACTTCTGCCCGCCTAACGGATCCCTCGACCGACGTTACGAACGCATTTTCTAAATCGACCAGATATGAAGTCAACGCACCACATCCGGCCCCAAGCTCAATAAACCTGAACGGTTCTTGCCCAAAATCGATCCAATTAAATAGATTTTTTCTTAGTGGACAGAGATGATAGAGCAGCTCCCACTCATTGAATTCCTGCCAGGTTGAGTTTTCATCAAATTCTTCATTGGAACATAGGTTTAGGAGCGTACTTTCCGAGCTGTCAGCGTAATCGATCGCCGAGTCATGAATGGTCAGAGATGGCAGCGAATGTGCGCTATTATTATGGGAATTAGAACCTTGTGGTCTGGTTGCATTTTGAAGTCCGGATTCGAATCTTTTTACTAAATCATCAATAGTATCCATGACCGCTCCTGAGGCGCAACCTAAATTTGAGAACCAATGATTTTTGTGGTCGGTTAAAGTGGAGAATCTATGGGTGACATTACAAGTCAGCTCTCCCGCTAATACTTTATCAATTGTGGCTTTGATTTCCGCTTTTTTTATTTTGATGCAATGCTCGTACGGAGCAATCGCCATTCTGGGCGGATCGGTGTCCGGTATACGCCAGTCTGTCACTGCGATGCCCGGTATATCCAATAATAACGCCTCAATTAGAACGCTTGATTCATCGGAAATTAGAACATCGGCTAATCCCAAATAAGTCATAATACTCGTTTCCGGGTCTACCATATAGACGTTATCTTTGCGGTCTTCATATTTGTGTCGAAGCCGTTCCACGGTGCCCATCATCGTTGGAAAATTTTCATGTATTGGAGATTGTTTTATCAAAATGTTATAAGGTCTGTCCTTCAATTTTTCAATCACTTCTTCCGCTTTATTATCATTTTCCCATGCCGGCGCATAGAGTACGGATTTATCGTGTCTGAGATGCAAGCGCTCTCTAACATTATTAAGTTCTTCGCCATACGTTTTATCGTTGAAAACCTGGTCCGATTTTGGCCAGCCAATATTATGCACACCGGCATGAGGAAGAAACTTTTTTTGACCGTTGCTTTTGGCATTGTCACACATTTCCTGCCAGAAATTACCGGGAATGAGTCCGGCAGTGAATCGGTGCCAAGGCTCATAGCCCCAGAAATTGGGCCAACTATGGTGGGATTGTCCCAAATCATGTAGCATGATGAATGAGTATTTGGAGAAAATTCTTTTTATGTTCGGTATGTGAGAAACATAGACGCTGATATCCGCATCCGTATAGAAGGTTTTAGTGATGTCTACAAACTCTGTTTGATAACCCCTTTGGTCAGCTTCAAGCGCTACATTTTCCTGCGTTTCTTTTTGTACTGGGTCGTGGTAAAAAAAAGCAATTTTTCGATTCATTCGATTAACTGATTTTTGTGCCAATTCGCTTGATTTCTAATCATTATCGACATCTTAAAATAATTTATTAGGCGCATACTTTGAAAAATTAAAATTAGATCAGATAGAAATAGTCGAAATTAATAATTGGTTCAATTGTAATACCGTTCAAGATTATCTGGGCGCAATGAGTTTTATAAAGAGATAAAAATGGTAGCTACAAATAAAAAATTGAAAAAGCTGGCAGTAAGAATCCATAATGGTAAAAAAATCAAAATAGCAATACTGGGTCTGGGAAGTGTTGGCTGTTATTTACTCGATTATTTGATGAACCTGCAAGATCCAAATATTGTAATATTAATTTTGGGCAGAAATCTTGATAAATTAGAAAAAGATTTAAATATCATTAAAACTGCTGCTGCTGTTAGAAATGCTTTAAAATCAGACTTACTTATACAAACCGTTGCTCTAATCAACTATTATGAATTAAGCAGGTTAATTGAAGTAGAACAGCCTGATTTTATCGTTAATTGCAGTAGCGCATATAGCGGGATTAAATATGGAAGCATATCCTGGCATAATATTAGAGCATATGGGATTTGGACCCCTTTGTCAATAAGTATCATTAAATCAATAATGCAAGCGCATGAAAAATGCGATGAGCAATGCAATCGTTATCAATACTTCATATTCGGACGCTGCAAATCCCTGGTTAAAAAGCGCCGGCATGCGTTACCCTGATTTTGGCAGTGGCATCTTACGCATTTGATTCCCAGGATTAAATTTCAGTTGCAAATGCTTAAGATTCCATTGATATTACGTTAGCAACGAGTCATTTTCATGATGTGGTTATTTGACTCTGTCCTGGAACCTCGCGTCCTCCGAATGTTCTAGACAGTAGTAATTTTGGTATCTGTTCCGACCCTCGGCCGCCTGGGTGGCCAGAAACCTGTGATGCTCCAAGATCAGCTGTCCGCCCCATGCGGTGCTTAATCCGGCGATTCGTATGAACCCCACAGAGGGAACACGTTGAAACAAAAGATTTGTACCCACCCCTCAAATCTTTAACACTATCCTAAATTGAGCGATTTAGTCAAGAATTGATTTACTAATGGGTGAGAGTACACGCTTTAGCGTGATTCCCTGCCTCCCCCAAAAGCAAGCTAAAGCTTGGACTCCGAACCCCCACCCCGGAAGAATCGCTCTATTTAGGATTATATTATATCTAAATTTGTTATCCAAACTTAAAATATTAAGAATACAGGTTCAATGGATTCAAGACGATAACTATGGAGATTCAATTTACCTTTGCACAGATGCAGCAAAACTAATCATGTGATTAACATGGGTGGAACTGTGTCTAAACTACGAGTAATTTATGTTAGATAACAAAGTCATACTTATTACCGGCGGTACCGGTTCGTTTGGACGGAAATTTGTCGAAACGGTCCTGTCACGGTTTAAACCGAAGAAACTCATTGTTTACAGTCGCGATGAGCTAAAGCAATTCGAAATGCAGCAGATCTGGCCGGTCAATGGCAAGCTTCCCATCAGGTATTTTATCGGGGATGTTCGCGACTTTTCCCGGCTCAAACGTGCCATGGAAGGTGTCGATATCGTCGTGCATGCTGCAGCATTTAAACAGGTGCCCGCGGCTGAGTACAATCCTTTCGAAGCAGTCAAGACCAACATCATCGGCAGTCAGAATGTGATTGATGCCGCAATGGATACCGGGGTCAAGAAGGTCATGGCGTTGGGAACCGACAAAGCAGTCGCGCCAATCAACCTTTACGGCGCGACTAAATTGACCGCCGACAAACTCTTTATTGCAGCTAATAACTACCGCGGTGCAAAAGACATCAAGTTTTCCGTTGTGCGGTATGGCAATGTCATGGGCAGCCGCGGTTCACTCATTCCTTTTTTTATTGAACACCGGGCAAAAGGTTTTCTCCCGGTCACAGACATGAGAATGACCCGCTTCAGCATTACACTTGAAGAGACGGTCGATTTTGTTTTGAAACACATTAAAGGGATGCGCGGCAAAGAAATCTTCGTCCCCAAAATACCTTCTTTCCGGGTGACGGATGTTGCAGAGGCCATCGCGCCGGAGTGCCCGCTTAAAATTATTGGCATTCGGCAGGGGGATAAAATTCATGAAGATCTCATTACTGCCAATGAAGCGATGAGTACCGTTGAGTCTAAAAATTACTTTGTGATCTTACCGTCGCTTCAAGACTTGAAGAAATATAAAGTTGGAAGTAATGGTAAATCGCACAAAGCTATCGAGTATGGCTTTACCTACACCAGCGGCAACAACGACCATTTTTTGACCGTGGAAGAAATTCGGAATTTAATAGAAAAACAATTAGGATTTAGTTTAACAAATGAGCCGGTTCTGCAAAGCACAGAGCATTAGCGACCGCGATATTCAAGCGGTCGTCGAGGTGCTGCAAAGCGACTGGTTGACATCCGGACCCAAGGTCGGCGAATTTGAACGTGCATTCGCTGATTTTGTCGGGGCAAAGGAAGCAGTTGCAGTAAGCAGCGGCACAGCGGCTCTGCATGCCGCCATGTTTGCTTTCGATATTCAATCCGGCGACGAAGTTTTAATGCCGCCGATAACTTTTTCGGCAACGGCCAACTGTGTGGTTTATCAGGGCGGCACACCGGTTTTTGTCGATGTGGACGCTGCAACACTTTTACTCAACCCGGCGCTTCTTGAAGAAAAAATTACCTCGAAAACCAGAGCTATCATCGCGGTCGACTATGCGGGCCAGCCGTGTGATTACGATGCTTTAAGATCAATTGCTGAGAGACATAGTCTCTATTTGGTCGCGGACGCCTGCCATGCGCTTGGCGGAAAATACAAAGATAGGGCGGTCGGCACCTTAGCTGATGTGAGTACGTTCAGCCTGCATCCGGTGAAAAATATGACCACCGGTGAGGGTGGCGTCATCACCACAAACGATTCTAAGCTTGCAGAAAAAATGCGCCGGTTCCGCAACCACGGAATTAATTCCGACCATCGCCAGCGGGAGACTCATGGAACATGGTACTATGAAATGATCGATTTGGGATATAACTACCGGCTGACTGATTTCCAGTGTGCTTTGGGAATGAGCCAGCTGCAGCGTCTTCCTGAATGGATTGCCCGAAGACAGGAAATCGCGGGAAAGTACACTTCAGCTTTTGCAGAAATACCCCATGTTGAACCTCTTGGAGTTCGCGACGATGTCTCACATGCGTACCACTTGTTCGTTGTTCGATTAAAAATGGAGCAATTAGAAACCAATAGAGATGAAGTATTTGACACCCTGCGATCAAAAGGGCTGCCGGTGAATGTGCATTATATTCCGGTTCATCTGCATCCCTTTTATCGCAAGCGCTTTGGCAATGGCCCCGGCCTGTGTCCGGTTGCCGAAGCGGCTTATGAAAAAATTCTTTCTTTGCCGATTCATCCAAATCTAAGTGACGAAAACATCGATGAAGTAGTGGAAACGATATTAAAATCTTTGGAAATACATGAACCATGTCTATCAACTTTGTAGCCGAAGTTTCCAGCAACCATAACCGCGATCTGGATCGCTGTTTGTCTTTTGTTGAAAAATCAGCTGGGATCGGTTGCAGCGCTGTCAAGTTTCAGTTGTTTAAAATTGACCAGCTATTTGCACCGGAAGTTTTGCAGACCAGCGTAGAACACCGCCGGCGTAAAGATTGGGAGCTGCCGGTTGAGTTTCTGCCTGAATTATCAAAGGCTTGTCGGAAGGCTAATATTCAATTTGCTTGCACACCGTTTTATCTTAAGGCGGTCGAAGAACTTTTTCCTTATGTACATTTTTATAAAATTGCATCCTATGAATTGCTGTGGAATGACCTGCTCATCGAATGTGCCAAGACAGACAAACCGGTTGTCCTTTCAACGGGCATGGCCACCCTGCAAGAAATTCGGAATGCCGTTGAGACCCTCCGCACCGCCGGCTGCAAAGATTTGACTCTGCTTCATT
>JADFPY010000077.1 GCA_022562085.1 candidate division KSB1 bacterium
CGATGGTTCTGCTCAATCCCTCATCGAGGGAAACTTGTGGCTCCCATCCCAAAATGGTTTTGGCTTTCTCAATATCGGGCTGGCGAACTTTGGGATCATCAATCGGTAACGGATTAAAAATAATCTCGCTTTTGCTGCCGGTGATTTCAATGATCGTTTCTGCCAATTCCTTGATTGTCATCTCATTCGGGCTGCCGATATTGACCGGTTCATGCTGATTGGAAAATAAAAGCCGACAGATTCCCTCAATCAAATCATCCACGTAGCAAAAACTTCGGGTTTGTGAGCCGTCCCCGAAAATCGTGATCGGTTGATTCATCAAGGCCTGTGGAACGAAGGCTGGGATGGCGCGTCCGTCTTTCGGCCGCATTCTGGGACCGTAAGTATTAAAGATTCTTACTATTTTCGTGTCCAGTCCGTGGAACCGGTGGTATGCCATTGTAATTGCTTCTGCGTACCTTTTTGCTTCATCATAAACGCCGCGGGGACCTACCGGGTTTACATGACCCCAGTAATCTTCTTTTTGCGGGTGAACTTGCGGGTCGCCATAAACTTCAGAAGTGGAGGCAAGCAGGAATCTGGCTTTCTTTTCCCGCGCCAACCCGAGCGCTTTATGCGTTCCCAATGCCCCTACTTTTAATGTTGGAATCGGAAGTTCTAAATAATCTTTGGGACTGGCCGGTGAAGCGAAATGAATCACATAGTCAATGGGCCCGGCACAATAAATATATTCTGTGACGTTGTGCTTGATAAATTTGAAATTTTCTCCTTGAAGGTGCTCGATATTTGCAACGGTGCCGGTTAACAAATTGTCCATGGCAATGACTTCATGCCCTTTATTGAGCAGGTACTCGCAAATGTGTGAACCTAAAAACCCGGCTCCACCTGTGACTAACGTTCTTTTCATAAATTCCCTTTTTGATTAAATATTTCAAGATCTCTTGCAATTCCTTTCGACACTTTCCAGTCGAGAATTAGGTCCGAATCAATTTCTTTCTGATATACGATCAAACCTTCCGTTTCAGGCAATTTTTCAATGAAATCCAATCCCTTTTCCGGACCGAGAACAAAAACGGCTGTGGCATAAGCATCGGCCAAGACTGTGGTTTCTGAAAAAATCGTAACGCTGACAACTGGGGAGGCCGGATAACCGGTCTTCGGATTTACAATGTGATGAAACCGTTTCCCGCTTACTTCAAAGAAACGCTCGTAATCTCCAGAGGATGCCACGGCGCCTTCATCCATTTTTATTTTGGCAAAAAATCCAGCAACTTTTCTCGGGTGACGAACCCAAATAGTCCGCTGTCCTCTCGTTAATTCTCCGGCAATGGCGCGAAGATCTCCGCCCGCTTCGACCATAAAATTTTTATAGTCATACTTTTCTAAAACTTCAACCGCTTTATCAACCGCGTAGCCTTTTGCAATCGCCCCTAAATCCATCCCCATATTTACTTCAGGTAAAAAAACATTGTTGTCGTTAATTACAATTCTTCTGAAATCAACCAACCCGCGTTTTTCTAACACCTCATCTTGCGTCGGTACCCGGGGATTAGAAGATTTGAAATTCCACAAACGCAGCAACGGTAAAACTGTCACGTCAAATGCGCCATCGGAATTTTCGCCCACTTCCTGCGCTTGTTTTATGATCTCCAAAACATCCTTATGAACTGAAATCCCTCTATGACCGGCATTTAAATTTAGCTGTCCGACCTCGCTGGAATCGTTAAACGAAGTCGCCAGGTCTTCAATTTTCTGCATTGTCTCAAAAGCCTGCTCAACATGCTGCTGCCAATTCTCGGGTTCCTGTTTTGCATAAATTATTATGGACACCAAAGTGTCCATAATAATACGCTTCTTCTCAAATAATTGAATATCATTCCCGCTACACTCGAAAAAGAAAATTAGAAAAATAACAAAAAAAAGTCTGAGCAATCAACTCTCCCGAGTCGTAACAAATTCTACTAATTCAGTCAAAGATCTCTTGTAGGGCGTATCCGGATAGCGTTCCAAATTTTTGATTGCTTTTTCGCTGTATTGATTCGCCATTTTTGTAGCATATTCAACGCCGCCATGTTCTTTAACAAAAGCAATAATTTCATTCAGGTCATGTTTATCAGGGTTGTTTTTTATCTTCCGAATCACACGTCGAGACACCGATTTCTTTGCCTGTTTCAAGGCATAAATCAGCGGCAAGGTAACCTTACTTTCGCGAATGTCATGACCGAAAGGTTTGCCGGTTTTTTTTTCTTTACCCAGAATATCGAGCAGATCATCTTTGATTTGAAAAGCAATGCCAATATTCTCCCCAAATTCTTTCATCGCAGAGAGGTCTTCTTCGTTTTCAGTTGAAGACACCGCCCCCAACTGACAAGCCGCGGCTAGAAGTGAGGCTGTTTTATCGCCAATAAGTTTGAAATAAACCTCTTCTTCCATACGATAATCCTTACTTCTCTCCAGGCCCAGCAATTCTCCTTCAGCCATTCGCTCTGCGGTTTCGGAGTAAATTTCATATGCCCGCATGCTTTTTAAACTCAGCATGGCAAGAAGAGATTTCGATAAGAGGAGATCTCCCATCAAAATTGAAACTTTATTTTTCCAAATGGAATTAACAGCGGGCAATCCACGGCGTCGAGGCGAGCTATCCACAACATCGTCGTGCATCAAAGTTGCGGTGTGCAAAAGTTCCATAATGGCGGCAGCCTTTAATTTGCGGCTGTCTAATGCCACACCGTTGTGCATCTTACTCGTCAGGATAACGAAGATGGGCCTCAGCCGTTTGCCTTTTTGACGAACAATATATTTGACCACTTTATCGATCAAAAAAACATTCGAGCTCAGAAGTTTTTTAAACTCAACTTCGTAGTCTGACAACTCTTTTTTTATCGGTTCGCAAATTTCTTTTAAAGTTAGCATCCGTCTCAGGCCCTAAAAAATCAGACGGAATGTAAGCATTAAAAGCCTCTTTGTCAATAAAAACTAAGAGCTGTGGGAGGATCGAATTGTGCCGATAACCTTTAACAGTTTAAGAGGATTTAGAAACTCTTTAATACTCTCGTCTTTGCGAGGAACTTTTCGCCGAAGCATTCCCAAGACGATCGAATCAGAAGATTGCTTCGCTGAGAAAGGTTCAGCAAAAATTGTAGAATTTTGTTCAAGCCATGAACTATGCTACTGCAACTGACTCACTTTCTTCAGATGCAGGTAGTGAGATCGTAAAGGTCGTGCCCTCATCCAATTTACTATCAACACGGATTTTCCCGCCTTCTCTTTCGATAATCATGTGTGAGACATACAACCCTAATCCAGTGCCGACGCCAACTTCTTTTGTGGTAAAAAAGGGGGAGAACAAATGGGGTAAATTTTCCTCAGGTATGCCGATTCCAGTATCAGAAATTTTAATGTCAACTGAGTCTGCAGGATTTTTGTTGACAGAGATCGCGAGCTGCCCGCCATTTGGCATCGCTTGAATTGCGTTAAGAATGACATTTAGCAACACTTGCTTGAGTGAGTCCATGTTGAAATAAGCAACTGTGTTTGGTTTGCCCTCGAAAATATACTCGATATTCTTGACGACAAACTCTTTTTCAATAAGCGACAAGGTATCTGAAACAAGTTTTTCCAAATCAATCGATTCATGTTCATATTCGGAGTGCCTTGAGTATTCCAGCAGACTGTTAATTATCTTAGACGCACGTTTAACATTTTTGCTGATAATCTCTAACTTTGCCGCGATGTCGTTACTTTTTTCGGGTAAAAATTCATCGATATAGTAGCGGGCGGTTTCAATGATGTTTAGCGGATTCCGCAATTCGTGAGCGATGCCGGAGGCAAGAAGACCAATCGTTGCCAACTTTTCAGATTGAATTAAAGACTTTTCGAGTCCCTTTTTCTCAGTAATATTTTTCGAGTAGACGGCAATGGATTCCAACTCACCGTTGACATTAAAAATGGGATAACTTCGAATGTCATAAACATCCACACCATTCGTTTTTTCAACAGAATGCGGATGCAATGTCTCAAGGGTTGATTTTACCGGACAGTCAACGCAGGACTTGCAATTGAAGTAAACTTCGTAACATTTTTTTCCGATGAGATTTTCCGGCTGACTGTTGCAAAGTTCCGCAAATTTCTTATTGGCGAGGACAATCTCATAATCCTTGTTTACCTCGTAGATAATATCTTCGATGCCATCGAACATGGTTTGCAGTCGCTTTTTACTGACCAGCACTTTTTCAAAGAGCTCCCGGTTTTTTTCCTTTGACTCTCTAAGCTTACTATCTGTCTGATTTTTTTCAAGCGCTCTTTGAACAGCTTTGGGAAGAAGTGTCAAATAACCGGAATCCTTAACAAGGTAATCGTACGCACCATCTTTTAAAGCCTCAACAGCATTCCTTTCACTGTCATTTGTTGACAGCACAATGACCGGTGTGTCAATTCCCGTCTGCTTTATTTTGCTTAGAACTTCTGTGCCATTATATTCAAGCAGACAGTAATCGAGAATAATGGTTATGTAGTGGTTTTGGGCAAGTTCTTTCAGGCAGGCATCTCCGGAACAAGCAATCTCAACTTCAAAATAAGAATTGAAATTTTGCAAACGGTTCTTAATTAAACTCGCTTGATCCGGGTCGTCTTCAACAAGAAGTATTTTTAAAGGACCTTCCATGGTTCTTTTTACTCCAATGAAAAAACAGTGAGAATTTGATTAGGGCAATTACTTTTGCATTTCTTGCAAGAAAATGGCTAAATACTGCGAAGCGAATGATAATACCCGTCATTAAGTCATTAGGTCATTTGCCGTCGGCGTCATTTTAGACAGAAGAAAAAAATCACCTCTGTCAATGACAACGAAGCGTAAATGACTGCTGATAAGCACCAAGGTTTGGACCTTGACAAAGCAGGTCATTTAAACATTTGCGGCTTCGCCACGCTATGAATTTGAAGGAATTACTTTGGTAGCGTAAAATAAAATATCGCGCCTTTGTATTTTTTCGAATTCACCCAAATTTCGCCGCCATGACTTTCGACGACTTGCTTAACGATGGATAAACCTAATCCTGTTCCGGTAACATTTCTTTTGTTTCGTAATCTGTTAAAAAGACCAAAGACTTTGTTTCGGTCCGCTGCTTTAAAACCGACGCCGTTATCCCACACAAAGAACTTGTGAAAGATTTCCTTATCAGAATAGCCAATTTCAATTTCACCGCCGCGTTTCTCGTGTGAGTACTTGATAGCGTTTCCGATTAGATTGGAAAACACCAAAACCATAGCACTCGCGTCGCAGTACAATTCAGGCAGGTGCGGTTGCACACGCATTTCTATTTTCTTATGATGCAACTCGATAACATGTGAATCCAATGCTTTGTCGATAATTTCCTGCGTGGGGACTCGCTCAAACCGATTTTCATCGATTGAGATCTTAGCCAATTTGGTGATATCGGTGAGCAGGCTGTCGACGCGATTCAGGTTTGTAAAAATACGATTCAGATAAGTTCGAGCTTCATCGGGCAGGCAATCGTTGTATTTTTCGGACAAAAGCGAAGCGAAACCCTGAATGGAAACAAAAGGCGTGCGCAGCTCATGAGCAATGGTGTGCAGATATTGATTCAGCCGATCATCCTGATGATGAATCTCATGGGGTACAAGGTTTACAACTGACTCGTTCATAATAAACTGACAAAAATATTCATAAAATCAATATAAAACTAATTCATCAGAGGCTGAATTCCAAATGAAAAAACTGATATTACTGATTTTTAATATTAGATAAGGGTTTCCATTTGGAATTCTACCAGTCCTGTGCCAAGAGATAAATTCCAGAAGAGTGAGAATAGATTTCAAATGTGCGAAGAATCAACCGGTACGTGGAAAGTCCTTGAGATTCTTCGTGGTCACTGCTTCACAGAAAATGCCTGGCCAACAGGAAAGAGCGTTTTGTGAGAGTGGATCGGGGGGTGCTGAAAGTTGATGATTGAAAGCTTTGTGCTTAATTCAAATATTTTAAAAACGCCCAGGAGACTGTTTTGAAGCCACTTTTTATCCTTTTATCCAGAGGCGAATCGGAATTTAATTTACCGGTGCCAATTTCTAAATTACTGCCCGGGACGGTTTCCAGGTATTTCGTCAAATCATGAGAGGGTTCGCGGCTGTACTCAAGAGTAATAACTTTATCGCTGCCCAAGACATCTTTTGCAGCATTGCTCAAATGAAGAGAAAGCGACTCATCGAAAGTAACCACTGAACGTTTTGTCATCTGAATTTCAAACTCGACACCGTAAGCCCCGGTCAATCCTTGAACCGACTCTTTAATCAAAGATGGAATTTTTTGAGCGACCGCTTCATCCGAAGTCGCAAAATTCCCTTTGATTTCGACAGAGTTGGGAGCAAACCCATTCGGACCTGAACTATGAATGGAACAAATCGTGATTTTTGCAGGCTTTAACGGATCCGTTTTTCTGCTTGTCAATTGACTCAAAGCCGTGATAACATTTGTTGTCACTGGAACGACATTGGGAGAATTATTTTTACTTAAGACGGTCAGCTTAAAATCCTCAACCGTGGAGAAAACAGAACCGAGTTTGACACCGACGGTTCCTGAGGGTATGTTGGAGTTGGTTCTCAAATTCCAAAGACCAAAGATGTTTGTGAGTCCATTTTCCTGAATCAATTTCTGAGAAAAATTAGAACCTGTTTTTTCACTGTGGAAAATGACGCAAAATTGACCCGACACTTGCTCTTTAATCGGATTCAAAAAGCAAATTATCCCTAAACCTATTGCGGCCTGAACTGGATCATGAATCGCAACCCGCAAAGCAATATCCCGCGAGGCCGAATTCTGCTCAAGCAGTTCAGCCACGACCCCTGCATCATCGACGAGTTTGGGTTCAAGCCCAAATGAATTTATTGTTTCGGAAACAGAATTAACCGTTGGATGCTCGACTTCACACTTTTTACTAATCTCAATTAATTGAGAATTAAACTCTTCCGCTAATTTATTGAATTGTTCCAGAGTCATTTTCGCGTCACTTAAAAAGATACGATATTTCTTCCACAATCCTCTCGACATACTGATTCAATTCACCCTCAAGCAGGACGCCGGCCGCGTATTGATGCCCGCCGCCGCCGTATTGCTGGGCAATTCCGTTAATCACGTAATTCCCTTTAGACCGAAGGCTCAATTTAACCTGGCCCTTTTCCCTTTCGATAAACATGGCCGTTACTTCAACGCCGTCGATTCTTCTGGGGTAATCTGCAAATCCTTCCGTATCATAAGTTTGTGCGCCAATGCTATCAATCAAATCTTTGGTGACTGTCATCACAGCAATCCGGCCGCCGTGTTCAAGTCTTAAAGTCCGCAACGCATGCGCGAACAATTTTACCTTATTTATGGACTCGCATTCTCTGACTTTTTCGTAAATTTTGTCTGGACGGGCGCCATTCTTAACCAGGTCAGCAACAATCGAAAACGCCTTCGCACTCGAGTTTGAAAACTGGAACCAGCCGGTATCTGTTAAAATACTGGTATACAACGCCTCAGCGATTTGTTTTGTAATTTTTGTATCACAGAACCGAAGGAAATCATAAACCAGTTCCCCAGTTGAACAGGCCATTGTATCTATTAAGTTTATGTCGGCAAATTTAAAATTCGTCGGATGATGATCAATACAAATCTGTGTTATTTTCGAGTCTCTTATATCCTTGCCAACCTGCTTCAAACGGTCCCAATCGCTGATATCTAAAATAAAAATACAGTCGGCGGTCAGCAGGGTTTCACGGTCGCTCTCGCTCTCGTAAACTTTAATGTTATTATCGGGATCCAGGAACTTGTAATTATCGGGCACCTGGCTACTGTTGAAAATAAAAACATCTTTACCCATATCAGTTAAAAAAGCCGCTAATGCGGCTTCCGATCCCAATCCATCTCCATCCGGGTTGACATGAGTTGTCAATACAAAATGCTGCCCCCGTTCAATGCAGTCCCTTACCTTTTCCAAAGATGTCCTATCAACCATGCGGCACTTTAAACCTTTCTAAGTAATGGGATAGCTCCCCTTACCTCCATTAGTTTTTTAATATTATAGCTTAAAATTAGTTTTGCCAAATCCAATGTTATCGAGAGAATCTTTGGCCTTAATCACAATTGTGTTGGTTCCTTTAAGGAGCGATGAAATTTTTATTTCGAACTGTTCTCTTTTTGAATCACAAATGCCGTCAACCGGATAAACCAAATTCCAGTCGTCTGCGTTCAAACCGTATTCAACAGACAAAACATTCATCTGATTATCAAAAACAGAGAAAGACAGAATCGTATTCTTGCCCTGTGATCGAACTTTAATCTCAGAAACTTCCGGGCCTTTGTTGTCAACGATAAACGGCTGGCTTATCTTTTGAGATGACAGGGTCATCGCCGGAGGATTCGAAAGATCGTCTTTCGCCACCAACTTTATGAAATAGCGGCCGTCCGGAAAAAGTTCGCTATCCCAGGAATAGACGTGTTCTTTAAGATTCTCGGCCAATGTTCGCCACTTGTTTTCATTCTCGCCTTTATAAAAAAGACCAAATGACAAATGATCCCGGTTTTGATCTTGTGTTCGCCAACTGACAGACCGAAATCCTTTTTTGTAAGTTTTACGCCCGAGGGACTGACTTTGAAAACCATTCCGCCCTGAATTGTTCTTGCCCAAATGTGAATCATCGGAATTCTTATTGACGGATTCCGGATAATAATCGCCCGGAGGGTGCAAAGTGATTTCTTCAATTCGTGGAGCGACATTTTTTTGAAGATATGAAAATGAAACTTGTTTTAGCACGGAAGAATTTTTGCCGTCTTTTGTCGAAAACTTTGCTTTGAGCTGAATAAAGCGCGCACTCGGACTGGTAATCGCTTCTCCCGTCGAAGTAAAATAACTGCCGGACCAGGGGCTCCAGGTTTTATCCGGTTCTTCCGTGTTGCCGGAACGGGTGTAAAAAACCAGGCCGGAATTGGAATTCATCTCCGCTTCCCAACTGATTGCCCCCCATTGAGAGGTAACTTTTGCGTCGACAATATTCGACAAATAGTGCCCATCCGCACCGAATTTTGAATTCAGAGTGTAAACCCTTCCGCTATTGGAAGTCCCGAGATAAATTGTCCCTTGAGAATTCTTTCCAAGCACGGTAATTTGCAAATCCTCGAGCTGGTTTAAGAGTGTGTGCTCACCCGATTGGGACAATGAATAGAGTCTGCCTTTATCACCTGTGCCCACCAAAATATTACCGGATGCATTCAAAGCCATGGCGTAAACCCGATCTCTTGGCGTTGACCAAAATGTT
Organism: candidate division KSB1 bacterium; assembly: GCA_022562085.1. Lineage (NCBI taxonomy): Bacteria > Pseudomonadati > Candidatus Zhuqueibacterota bacterium. The sequence goes on from JADFPY010000077.1 coordinate 9,310, forward strand.
CGCACCATGCCGTCTTTATCGATACGGTAAACTGTGCTGCCACGCGAACTTCCCCGCCTTCTGCTGCCAGTCGAAATATTTTGAACAAGCAGGTCGAGACCCTCGTCTTCATCATCGTCGAACTTACTATCCTCCTGGCCTCCGGAAGTAGAAGTTGCTTTGACAGCAGGAGTTGGGGTTTTAAGCGAGGCGTCTCCGGAGACGGCAACATAAATATCTCCTGAACGATCTTGCAGCAAATCAGTCACTTCGATAAGGGGAGAATCGTAAAGCACAAATGGTTTGCCGTCAGGAGATATGCGTATCACCATGCCTTTATCTGACGTTCCGGCCAGAATGTTGCCACCTCGATCCAAAATCATCTTTCGGATGTGAGCATCTTCGCTTTCAAAAAAGACAGAGTGGCCGCCTTTTGGATCGACTTTATAGATTAAACCCTTTTCGCCGGTTGCCACAAACAGGTTGTTTCTCTTGTCAACGACCATCGACCAAATGTAAATATCTTCGGGATCAAAAAACAGAACATCCTCCGCTTTGGGGGTGCTTCCAAATGGAATTTTGTATACTTTCCCACGGGGTGAGGTCGCCACGAAGAGGTTGTTTTGGCTATCCGTTGCTAAAGCGAAAATCTCGAGCTCATCGGCTTCAAAAATTTCGGCTGCCTTATTCTTTGAATTAATTTTGAAAACCTTACCGCCATTGCCGCCGGCAACATAAATATTCCCGCGCTGATCCGCCGCCATGGCCCAGATAAAAGGCAAATCTGTTTTGAACCTTTCATTGATTTGCGGGGCTAATTTGATCTCACCGTAACTGTTAATTGAAACCCCTTTGGGCTCTCCTTTTTCAAAATCTTTTTGAGTATGGTAGGTAATGATTGTTGGTGTTGAAGCAGCCAACAATGAAACCAAGGTTAACAGAATGAATTTCGCAAACAACGAGGACCTTTGTATTTTTTTCATAATCCCTTACTTTTATTTTTACCTGAGTTCGACATTAATTTGAACGGTTTTACCGCCTGAAACGGAATAATCGACTTCTAAGCTGGTTTCAAAAAGAACGCGGTTTCTTAAGTTAGAAAGATTTCCAGATGATTTCTGAGCATTCATCACGGAAAGAATTGAAGGCGGCAGGGCAGGCAGTTCTTCCCCGGCGACCAGGACTCCTTTGTCTCGCAAACGAATCTGAAAAAACAGATAATTATTTTTACGTCTTTCTTTCAGCAGCTTCGTAAGTTGTTGAAAGCTTTTGGGTCTAAACTTCTGCGGAGACGTTCTGGCCTCCTGTCGGGTGAGGGTGCCGCCGCTTCCCGCATAAATCGAGATTCGCCTTTCACGAATTCCTTCCGGAATTTTGAGCACATGGTCTATTTTGTGTTCTTCACCCTGGTATTCTCTGAAGTAAACAGACAGCTTAATTTCATCACCCGGTTTAACCACCGTTCTGTCGACTTCGATCTTTTCAACGATGGCAAGATTCTTTTTGTGCAGGGCAGTAAAATTCAACTCAACCGACTCGATTTCCGGAGCCTCAAAATTGTTGGACAGAAGCGCGCCAATGGTTGCTGAAATTTCCCCGGTCGCTTCGATGGCGTCCGTGATGAAAGTTGAAGGTGTGCCGCCGGCATAATAATTTTGCAGCGGAATAGGCTCATGACCGTTTAAATTAATTTTACCGTCCAGTTTTAGAGTTTGGTTTCCTTGCGACAAGCGCACCGACTCCAAAGCATTCGTCAAAACAATGGTGAAAATGAACGGGGTCAAAGAATATAACCTGCGATCCTCTGCAATGCGAAAATTAAACTCCTTGTCATCTTGAAACTTAGAGCGGAAACGCAGCCGAATGGGAATCATTTTAGCTGACTCACCGGTAACGCCCATGACACCGGTTGTGCGATCCTGGTGAATCGTCCCGGTGATTTCAGTAAGCGCCGACATTTTCGTAGAAAACATCAGACTCGAGAGAGTTGTCAGAATTTTTGCTTTGCCCATCGGCAGTTCAAGCGCTCCGCTGTTCAAAAACGGATGTCCCATTCCCAGGACTTTATTGCCATCTGTATAAGTTACGGTGCCCGTTGCTTGCAGTCCCATATCGCCATCGACGATAACTATAGAATAGGCAGAGCCTGGTTCCAAAGGTCCTAAATCAACTTCCTCGTTTTTGAACGTCCCGCCGCCGTTTAGAACCTGCACACCCATTCCGTCAAAAACGGTTGAACAAAGTTCTAAAACCGAATTCTCGAATCCCGAAAAAATAAGAGGTGTGTCTAAAGGATTAATTCTGGCCAAACTTGTTTTCGAGTTGGCTCTTTTAAATTCGGGTGGAAGAATATTTTCCAGGGAGAAATCCTGTGCACCGACCGCCATGGCGAGATAAGACTCATTAAACCCACGAATAGCGGCCAATTCCGCAGGACGTACTTTTTCCCGGGCAAAAATTTCAAACATTTGCTCGATGGGCGTGACTCCGGCGATGGGCTCTTTCATAAAAATGCCCATGCTGTAGGACAACGCCCCGATGAGCTTGCCCTCAATGTACATCGGACTGCCGCTCATGCCCGCCACAACACCGGTGTACTCGACTTTTTCACCGATTAGTCTGGTCAAAATCAAATCACGCTTCGCCTTGAAGTTGGGAATAATTTCGAGGACTTCGAATTCAAATTCTTCGATTTCAGTCCCGGCGAAAACCGTTTTGCCTATCCCGCGCATGCCCGGTTTGATTTGATTTAAAGGCATGATTTCTTCGCCGGCAAAACCGAGGTTTGCGAGTAAAACCAAAATGGAAAGTAGAATCAATCTTCTTAGAATCATGATAAAAAGTGTTTTTAAAAAGAAGTCAGCCAGAACAAGCAGCCTAAGATGAAAAACCTGAATGCCCGCCTGCGCGGGCATGACATATTAGATTTCTTTGCCAGAATTGGCTATCCATAATTATTCAAGTTGATCCAATAAAACAAAAGATTTAAGCAATTGCAAAATCTTCATCCGAAAACTTAACCGAGGGATATTCCTGCAATTTCGCCTTGAAGATTTCAATGATTTCCTGCAGACCGTCTTTGGTTTTTGCCTCAAATCGCAGGACCAAAACCGGCTGTGTGTTAGACGCACGAACCAGCCCCCAGCCGTCTCCAAACAGCACCCGGGCGCCGTCGATATCAATGGTGTCGTAATTTTTCTTGAAGTAGTTCGCAATATCCGCCACAACGTTAAATTTGTCTTCATCGGTCGCATCAATTCGAATTTCGGGAGTCGATTCAAAATGAGGAATTTCGTCGACAATTGCTGAAAGCTTTTGGTCGGTGTTTGACAGAATTTGCAGAAGCCGGCCTGAGACATAAATCGCGTCGTCGAAGCCAAAATAATCATCCGCATAAAAAATGTGCCCGGACATCTCACCTGCTAACGGTGAGCCGATTTCTTTCATTTTTGCTTTTAAAAGAGAATGCCCGGTTTTCCACATTAAAGGTTTGCCGCCGTATTTTTGAATTTCTTCAGGAAGGGCTTGTGAGCACTTTACATCAAAAACAATCTCGGACCCTGGATGCCGGTCAAGGACCTCGCGGCTTAAAATCGCCAGCAGCTTATCCGCAAAAATCATCCGGCCTTTTTCATCGATAACCCCGACGCGATCGCTGTCGCCGTCGTAACCGATCCCCAGGTCTGCCCCGGTTTCGAGAACTTTTTTCTGCAAATCAACTACGTATTTTAGGACAGTCGGATCGGGCAAATGGTTGGGAAAGCGGCCATCCGGCTCACAGTAAATGCATTCGACCTCACAGCCCATGTCTTCCCAGAGTTTAGGCGCCACAAGACCACCGGTGCCATTGCCTGCATCGATGACTATCTTGAGTTTCTTATTAAATTTGAGCTTGGATTTTAAGGTCGTTACGTAATCATCCATGACGTTTTTTTCGACGACCTCTCCGGCACCTGTGGCAAAATCGCCGGTTTCGATAATTTTGCGAATTTCCTGAATCTGCTCACCGTAAACCGGCACCACGCCTTTCTTGGAAATTTTTAAACCGTTGTAATCAATCGGGTTGTGGCTGCCGGTAATCATGACGCCGCCATCGGCGTTTAAATGAAGAATGCCAAAATATTGAATAGGAGTAAGGGTCACGCCAACATCGATGACTTTGAGTCCGGTTGATAGCAATCCTTTTGTCAGCGCATCCCGAAGGCGCGGCGAAGAAAGCCGGACATCCCGGCCAATAACCAAAGTCTTTGAACCTTGCCGGCCCAAAAATGTGCCGATTCCTTTACCCAGCAAAACGACATTTTCATCAACCAGATCTTCATCTGCGATTCCACGGATGTCATACTCACGAAAAATGGTTGATTTGAGCATTAAGTCCTCCAAGTACTTAAAAATTATTCATAGCAATGACCAGTTAAAAGACTTTTATAAGCACCGTAGAATTCGAATACGTTTTGACAAAAATTATCCCACCGAAAATCACTGAATCTCACCGAAATTTAAAATTCAATGTTAATAAGATTATTCAAATAAAGTAATAAAAAAGACACCATCGATTTCTAAAAAATGAATCTTAAAAATCTGTATAAAATCAAAATCCCTTTCAAGGGTTTTTTCGGTGACGCTCGGTTCGATTCGGTGGAAAATTATTTTCTGCCAAATAAGATATTGAAAATGACTAACTCAAATAGTCATTCCTACTATTCATTAACGTTCACAAAATAAGATTCGATCTATTTCGTTGAGATCTTGAAAAGTATTTACATTATGAAAGCAGGTTTTTAAGAAAATGTCTTTTACTTCCTTCATTTGACCCAAGCCAAGCTCAAGCATTAAAAATCCGGATGCTTTAATCAGCTCGGATGAAAGCTCGGCAATTTTGCGATAAAAGCTTAAGCCATCCTGGTTGTCGCTGAGGGCAACGGCAGGCTCATAATTTTTGATTTCTTCAGGCAAGTCTTCAAAGTCTGCAGGAGAAACGTAAGGTGGATTCGAAACCAGCACGTCAAATTTTTCAGGAAAGTATTTTACAATTTTTGATGAAGTAAAATCTAGATTGACGAATTGAACCCGGTCAGCAACGCCATTTAACCGGGCATTTTTTTCAGCAACTTCCAGAGCGGGCCTTGATATATCTAAAGAAGTTATTTGGGCATTTCCCAAATATTTCGCCAAACTTACTGAAATACACCCCGAGCCGGTTCCAAATTCCAGAATCTCAATCCGGTCTTTTGAGGCGAATTTCTCGTTGCACATTTGAATGGTTTTTTCCACCAGAATTTCCGTCTCCGGACGCGGAATTAATACGTTCTCATCTACAACAAACGGTAATGACATGAACTCAGCTTCGCCAAGAATGTATTGCAAGGGTTCCCGGGCAACTCTCCTTTTTAAGCAGCGCTTGAACGCAGACATTTCGGCTGGAGTCAAAGAACAATCCTGGTTCAAGTAAAGATCAACACGATTCATATCCAAAGTGTGCCGCAATAACTGCTCGGCATTCAACCTCGCGTTTTCAATTCCTTTTTCGGACAAGAATTTCGAGCTGTCGTTTAAAAGGTCAACGATATTTTTTGTATTTGAAGATAGAATCATCGAAACTA
>JADFPY010000078.1 GCA_022562085.1 candidate division KSB1 bacterium
AATCGCGTGAGTGACAACACTCACAGGCACAGCCAACAGATTTTTTTTCAGAGTTCATTTAGAACCCCAGCTTTTGCAACTTTAATTAAGATTGCGGCGACGCCTTAACGATCCTGAATGTGAAGAAGGCAAGACCCGCAACAATCGAATGAACTGATGCGCTTCAGCCCCGTCGGTGGCGCGTCATTAACAAGCGATTTCACCTGTTCGGGGCGGTGCTGCTCGTAAGCCCCCTCGGAAAGGCAATTAAAGGCATGGGTCGCCAATTTTGGCCTAACCCCGACAGGTGAATCGCAGGATCGTTAGACGTCCTGGCGCTGCAGAACGGGGTGATGCTGGCAATCGCGGCATCTTCTCTTGCAGGCTTGCCAGGCGTGGTGAGTGCACAGTCGCAATGCTGGTACTTTGAGCCGCGCCCATATTGCGATCCCCTTAGAGCGGACGTGCGGGCCGCACAAACCAACGTTTTTTCGGGAAGTCTACCCCGGTTGGGGCGCTGTTCTCACTCTTTCCGGGCAAAAACGGGTTTGGGGGTTTATTCTGGCCGTCATTTTCGCTTGGAGCCTTAAAGCAGCTTTATTAGAACCATTTGCAGTCGCAGCTATGATGCAGGTTTATTTTCAAACCACCGACGGAGAGGTGTCCAACCCGGAATGGGATGAAAAACTCTCAAGGCATTGGCAACCCCTGCGCCGGCTAAAGCTGTCCGATCGTGCAAACTATCCCAAACCTTGCGATGGTTTTGAACCTTCGGAAGGTTGTATCGAGCTCTTTAATACCCAAACAAACGCGAACCTTCTTAGAGAAGGTCAGCGTTTCATAAAACATAAAGGATCCTTTTATGAAACTTTCTAGAATATTAATGATTCTTGCAGTTGCAATTACATCCTCTGCTTTTTCCCAGAACCGGGAATTGGAGACCGAATCCGCTGTTATGACCGAACACCAGGTCACTGTTAAAGGTAAGCGTTTTCCCTACCAGGCAACAGCGGGAACACAACCTGTCTGGGATAAAGATGGCAAAGCGATAGCTTCGTTGTTTTACACCTATTATGAGCGATCTGATATTAAAGATCGTGCGGCAAGGCCTTTGCTGATTTCGTTTAATGGCGGCCCCGGCTCCGCGTCTGTTTGGATGCACCTTGGATATACCGGACCGCGCGTCCTCCGGATTAATGACGAGGGTTACCCGATACAGCCTTACGGCGTTAAAGAGAATCCGAATTCCGTTCTGGACGTGGCCGATATTGTTTATGTAAATCCTGTGAATACCGGTTTTTCCAGAATCGTGAAGCAGGAAGATGATAAGAAGGAGAAGGTTGAAAAATCAACTTTTTTTGGTGTGAATGCCGACATCAAATATTTGGCTGAGTGGATCAGCGCTTTTGTATCCAGAAAAAATCGCTGGCGGTCTCCCAAGTACTTGATTGGCGAAAGCTACGGCACAACACGGGTTTCGGGATTAGCGCTGGAGCTGCAAAATTCTCAATGGATGTATCTTAACGGCGTTATTCTGGTTTCTCCTACGGATATCGGTATTGAACGAGGCGGACCTGTCGAAGCGGCGTTGCAATTACCGTATTTCACGGCAGCTGCCTGGTATCATAAAGCACTCAATGATGACCTGCAGCAGAAGGACCTGGAAGAAATATTACCGGAAGTTGAGAATTATACCATTAAGGAACTCATTCCGGCCATGGCGGCAGGTGGTTTTCTGGAACAGGCAAAGAAGAAAGAAATTGCCGCTAAGATGGCTTATTATTCAGGTGTTTCGGAAAAAACATTTTTACAATATAATTTAGATGTCCCGACCCGCTATTTCTGGAAGGAACTTTTGAGAAATGAAGGGTACACCGTGGGAAGATTGGATTCACGGTACCTGGGTCTCGACAAAAACGAGGGGGGAAGCCGGCCCGATTTTAGCGCTGAATTAACATCCTGGCTGCATTCTTTTACGCCGGCGATTAATTATTATTTGAGGGAAGAGCTTAACTACAAAACGGATATTAAATATAATATGTTTGGCCCGGTGCGTCCGTGGGATAGACGTAACAACCGAACGGGTGAAAACCTGCGCGAAGCTGTGGCAATGAACCCCTATCTGCATGTGATGATCCAGTCAGGTTATTATGACGGCGCGACCCAGTATTTCAATGCCAAGTATACACTCTGGCATCTTGACCCGAGCGGAAAGTTGAAAGACCGGCTAAGATTTGAAGCCTACCGCAGTGGGCATATGATGTATCTGCGCGCGGAAGACCTGGCGAGTTCCAATGAGCACCTCAGGGAATTTATCCGTGATTCGATGCCCGCTACAGGGGTACCGGCTCAGTATAAAGTTAGGTAGTCACTGAACTAACCGTAAAATGATTTCGATAAATGAAAAAAGGCATCAATTTGATGCCTTTTTTCGTCAGTGCTCACCGTGCCGCTGAGCAATTATTCAATCTCCTCCCTCCGAGGAAATTACGAACAGCCACTCGTAGAACCGCAGTTCAAACATTTGTAGCAAGAGCCGTTGCGTACCATAATCGCCCCGCATTCAAAACAAGGCGGTGCGTCAGCCTGCGTTTGATAAACCAGCTTCTCTTGCGCCGCATGGTCTGATTGCCCTTGCTTGATACTGTTTTCAGGGGCGAACTCGTCGGTTTCGGTCATGGCTTCCTGGCTTGCATCAGGCGGCAGAAACTTGAGCGCCAGCCACCTGAAAATGTAATCCGTAATGGATTTCGCCATGCGGATTTTCGGATTGTTGGTAAAACCGGAAGGCTCAAACCTCGAGTGAATGAATTTATTGATAAGTACTGTCAAAGGTACACCATATTGCAGCGCCAGAGAAATGGCGGTTGCAAAAGAATCCATCAAACCGGAAACCACCGAGCCTTCTTTCGCCATGACAATAAAGATTTCTCCCGGTGTGCCGTCTTCATACATGCCTACGGTAATATACCCCTCATGCCCGGCAATGCTGAATTTGTGAGTAATTGCCTGCCGTTCATCCGGCAAACGTTTCCGCCTCGGTTGGGCAACAACCGGTGCTTTGGCCTCTGATTCTTTTCCTTCTCCGTCCTTTAAATCTGTGTTTAGCGGTTGGGAGCGTTTGCAGCCATCGCGGTAAATGGCGATCGATTTCAACCCCATTTTCCAGGATTCGATGTAGGTTTGTGCAATGTCTTCAGGTGTCACCTCGTTCGGCATATTCACCGTTTTTGAAATGGCGCCGGAGAGGAAGGGCTGTGCCGCCGCCATCATTTTGACATGGCCCATATGATGGATGGTTCGCTCGCCGTTCGCCGGCTTGAATGAGCAGTCAAAAACCGGCAGGTGGTCTTTCTTCAATCCGGGGGCGCCTTCGATGGTATCGCGTTCGTCGACGTATTTGACAATCGCAGTGATCTCTGCTTCCGTGTAGTTGAGTTTTTTGAGAGCTTCGGGAATGGTGTTGTTGACAATTTTCATAACCCCGCCGCCGACAAGCTTTTTGTATTTAACCAGGGCCAGATCCGGTTCGATGCCGGTGGTGTCGCAATCCATCATAAAAGCGATGGTGCCGGTCGGCGCCAGGACGGTTACCTGGGAGTTTTTGTAGCCGTACTCGCTGCCGAGGGCATAGGCGTCGTCCCAGACCTTTTTGGCTGAAAGAAAGAGTTCGCTTGGCACAAGTTCTTTCCGAATTTTATCAACGTGCTCCCGGTGCTGTTTAATGACGCGCAGCATTGAAGAACGATTCTTTTTGTATTTGGGAAAGGGGCCGAGCTTGCTCGCAATGATCGCTGAAGTTTTGTAAGCTTGCCCGCACATCAAAGCAGTAATTGCCCCGGCATATCCCCGGCCTTCATCGCTGTCGTAAGGCAAGCCAAGAGACATCAGCAAAGCGCCGAGGTTGGCGTACCCTAAACCGAGAGGACGAAAGTCGCGGCTGTTCTTTGCGATTGCCGGAGTTGGATAGCTTGCATTGCCAACGATAATTTCTTTAGCCAGAATCATGATGCTGACTGTGTGCAAGAAAGATTCAACGTCAAACTCACCATCTTCTTTGCGAAATTTCATCAGGTTTATTGAAGACAGATTGCAGGCCGTATCATCCAAAAACATGTATTCGCTGCAGGGGTTTGAGGCGTAAATTCGATCCGTGTTCAGGCAGGTATGCCAATCGTTTATCATGGTATCGAATTGAATTCCCGGATCGCCGGAAAGCCAGGCTGCCTCTGCTATCATTTTCATCAAATCTTTCGCCCGGTAAGAGTCGGCGACATTGCCAGAGTTGATTTCTATGGTCTGCCATTTTTTATCTTCAACTAACGCTTTCATGAATTCATCGCTGACCCGCACGCTGTGATTGGCGTTTTGGAAAAAGATGCTGGTGTAGGCTTCTCCATCGATGGCGCTGTCATATCCGGCATCGATTAAAGCCCAGGCCTTTTTTTCTTCATTTGTTTTGCAATTGATGAAGTCAACAATGTCCGGGTGGTCGATATTTAGAATGACCATTTTCGCTGCGCGGCGTGTTTTACCGCCGGACTTAATGACCCCGGCAAACGCGTCGAATCCTTTCATGAAAGAGACCGGTCCGGAAGCCGTTCCGCCACCGGAAATTTTTTCTTTTGAAGAGCGAATGGCAGAGAGATTGGAACCGGCGCCTGAACCCCATTTAAAAAGCATGCCTTCGATTTTCGCTAAATCCAGAATTGATGACATGCTGTCTGTGACCGAATTTATAAAACAAGCCGAACATTGAGGCTTTTCTTCAATGCCGCAATTAAACCAGACCGGGCTGTTAAAAGTAGCTTTTTGATTGATCAAAATGTGGGTCAATTCGTGATAGAAAGTTGCGGCATCTTCCTCAGTTGCAAAATAGCCGTCTTCTCTTCCCCAATCGGAAAGGGTTTCGGATACCCGGTTAATGAGCTGCTTCACACTGCTTTCTCGCTGGGGGGTTCCGAGTTTGCCGTTGAAATATTTTGAAGCGACCACATTGAGCGCTGTCTGCGACCAGAAGGAAGGCGTCTCGATATTTTTCTGCTCAAAAATAATTTCGCCTTTTTCGTTGGTTATTTTCGCTGTGCGCTTTTGCCATTTTATGCTATCGAACGGATTTTTATCGGGTTTGGTGTAATAATTTGCAATGGTTAAGCCTTTGCCGTCGGCACCGCTTCCCGAAACCGGTCCTGTTGCGTTTGCTCTGTCCTTTTTTGGGGCTGAGAATCCTGAAGCCATTTGGTTCCTCCTCAGGTTTACTGGATAAATTGATTAGACCAGGGGTGTGTTTTAACTTCTTGTGGAGTTAAAGATACAATAATTGATCTAAAAGTCAAGGAAAAAATACAAAATATAGTATTTTTATTACAAGGACACACAATAGATGGTATGTTTGTAAGATTGCTGCATTCCAAAAAAATCTTGACTTGGACTCAAAATAGTAGTATATTAATTTTCAAAATCTGAGCGCTTAAATCAATAGAAAATAAGATATTTTTCCAAGTAATGAATAGTGACCGACGAAGAGCTGATAAAAAAAACACTCAAGCTGGCGGAAAAAGGGCGCGGCAAGGTTAGCCCAAATCCATTGGTCGGTGCGGTCATTACCAAAAATAATGAGATAATTGCCGAGGGTTTTCACCGGGAGTTCGGGGGCGTACATGCCGAAGTGGCAGCGCTTGATTCCGCGCGAGAGGATGTCAACGGCGCAACTTTGTATGTTAATTTAGAACCGTGCAGCCACACGGGAAAGCAGCCGCCATGTGTTGAACGAATCAAAAATTCCGGTATAAAAAGAGTCGTGGTTGGGACGCCTGATCCGAATCCGCTTGTGAACGGCAAAGGTATCGCACTTCTTCGGAAGGAAGGTTTAGAAGTCAAGGTTGGTGTTTTGGAAGAAGCCTGTGGCAATCTCAATGAGGCCTTTTTCAAGTATGTCCAAACCAACCGCCCGTTGATAACTTTAAAAATCGCGCAGACGTTAGATGGTAAAATTGCCGCAGCAGGTGGCAGCTCCAAATGGATTACTTCCGGGAAATCGCGGCGGTTGGTTCACAAGATGCGCAGCCAAAATGATGCGGTTCTCGTCGGCATTGGTACCGTTCTAAAAGACAACCCGAGATTGACCGTGCGTTTGGCAAAAGGCCCCAATCCAAAGCGAATTGTTCTGGACAGCACGCTAAAAATTCCATTGAACTCAAACTTTTTAACTAAACCTTTGGTTGAGAAAACAATCATTGCAACCACCTCTGGGGCTTCAAAAGAAAAAATTCGCAGTATTAAAGAGCTGGGCGCAAATGTTTGGACAATTAAAAATGATTCCAAATCCCGAGTTGATTTATCAGAGTTGTGCAAAAAAATGGGCATCGAGGGGATAACCAGCGTTTTGGTAGAAGGAGGGAGTCAGATATTCTCAGCTTTCCTGCAAGAGAAGTTAGCTGACAAAATTGCGATTTTCATCGCTCCGAAAATATTCGGGCAGGGTTTAAGCGCGGTTCATTTTAACGGGATTCATTCTTTGAATGCGAGTATAAAGCTGAGCGACTTTGAAAAACGAAAAATCGGCGATGATGTGTTGTTGACCGGGCGGCTTCAAAAATAGATTAAGATGTTCACAGGACTGATAGAAGAAATCGGCACAATTGAGCAAATTCAAAAACATCGAGGAACGCTTCGATTTACTCTTTCTGTAAAGGAAGTTGTAAAGGATTTAGCCATCGATGACAGCGTCGCGTTAAATGGGGTTTGCCTGACAGTTGTTGAATTCTCGAAGTCAAACTTTCAGGTCGAAGCCGTTGAGGAAACGCTAAATAAGACAACATTCGGTTCGCTGAAAAATGGCAGTCAGATTAATTTAGAACGCTCGCTGAGATTTTCTGATCGAATGGGCGGCCATTTCGTGCAAGGACATGTGGATGCAGTCGGCGAGGTAGCGGCAGTACAACGGCAAGAGGGAGGGGTTCTGCTTTCAATAAAGCTGCCGGCGCACTTGTTGAAATATGTGATTTCCGAGGGTTCGATTGCAATTGATGGCGTGAGCTTGACGATCGCACGCTTGAAAGAGAACCAGATCACGATTTCTCTCATTCCGCATACCCTTGAAAAAACGACGCTGGCGAATTTAAAGGTAGGGGACAACGTTAATATAGAAGTAGATTTAATTGGTAAATATGTTGAAAGAATCTTAACCAGGCCGAATCAGAGTAAGATTTCTGAGGAATGGCTGGAAGAAATGGGTTATTCATAACGCGGCAAAGCCGCAATTGCAAAGGTGAAACGTGAGATGTGAAACGAGAACTCTATAAACATCTTTCAAGCTATCAGCTTTCAGCAGTCAGCATTTAGTTTTTTGAAGCTGATAGCTGACGGCTGAGAGTTTGTGACATTGGAGAAATTTCTTTGCGCAAAAATGCAAAACTTTATTGGTAATAATAAATATGTTTGACAATATCAAGGATGCTATAGAAGAATATAAACAGGGCAATATTTTAATCGTTGTCGATGATGAAGACCGCGAAAATGAAGGCGACTTTATCATGGCCGCGGAGAAAGTTACCCCCGAAAAAGTCAATTTTCTGGCTAAGCACGGGCGGGGTTTGGTTTGTGTACCGATGACCGGCGAACGCCTCGATGAGCTCGATTTACATCCTATGGTTCCTAATAACACAGAAAGAATGCGAACTTACTTTACTGTCTCGGTCGACGCAAAAAAGAACACTACGACCGGTATTTCAACTTTTGACCGAACAGAAACAGTCAGGGTTTTAATCGACCCGAAAACCAAACGGGACGAGTTGATGCGGCCGGGTCATGTTTTCCCTTTAAGAGCACGGGATGGCGGCGTTTTGGTTCGCGCCGGTCACACGGAAGCGGCTGTTGATTTTGCGAAACTATCCGGACTGTATCCCGCAGGGGTGCTTTGCGAGATTTTAGACGATGACGGCAGTATGGCGAGGGTTCCGAGATTGAAAGAACTTGCCACACAGTTCAAATTGAAAATTATTACCATTAAGGACTTAATCGAATACCGCCGCCAAACTGAAAAATTGGTCAAAAAACTTGTCACTACGAATTTACCCACTGAATTTGGGAAATTCAAGTTACATTTATACTGTAGCGAAATTGACGAACAACATCATCTGGCAATTGTAAAAGGAGACGTGAGCTCTGGAAAGCCTACCCTTGTCCGGGTACATTCTCAGTGTCTTACAGGCGATATTCTTGGCTCACTGCGTTGTGACTGTGGAGATCAGTTGCGCCAGGCTCTGATGGCAGTTGAAAAAGAGGGGAACGGCGTGGTTTTGTATATGCGCCAGGAAGGGCGAGGCATCGGTCTGGAAAACAAACTCAAGGCTTATGAATTGCAAGATAAAGGCAAGGACACCGTTGAAGCGAACGAAGCGCTTGGGTTTAAACCGGATTTAAGGCATTACGGTGTGGGGGCGCAGATTTTATACGATCTTGGAATCAGGAAAATTCGCCTCTTGACCAATAATCCAAAGAAGATAATCGGCCTATCCGGTTACGGGCTTGAAGTCGTTGAAAGAGTAAAGATTGAAATACCCCCCAATAAAATTAATAAAAAATATCTTGCCACTAAACGCGACAAACTTGGACATCTTTTGACTTTAGTCGATGATGAACCCGAGCCGGAAAATCAGGAATTCTTAATCAACAAAGCGGAATTAAAAACATGAAAACTTACCAAGGCCAATTATCTGCGAAAGGCAAGCGGTTTGCAATTGTAGTCGCCAGATTCAATAGTTTAATTACCAAGCAATTACTCGAAGGAGCGCTTGATTGTCTGAAAAGACATGGAGCTGTTGAACAAGATATTGAAGTTGCCTGGGTACCCGGCTCATTTGAGATACCGGCAATGGCGCACGCCCTGGCGAAGTCCAAGAAATTTAACGCCGTTATTTGTTTGGGTGCACTTGTTCGCGGAGCCACGCCCCATTTTGATCACATCGCTGCTGCAGCAACAAATGGGATCGCACAAGTGGCGCTCGAAACCGGCGTGCCGACAGCTTATGGCGTGATTACAGCCGACACTTTGGAACAAGCGATTGAGCGTGCCGGTACAAAAGCTGGGAACAAAGGCTGGGACGCTGCGCTTTCAGCAATAGAAATGGCCGACCTATTTGATCAATTGACTTGATACTTAAAACAGATGTTCAGACGTTTTCTATTTTTACTAACTTTACTTGCAATTTTTTCGAAGTCTAGTTACGGACAAGTTCTTGGCTGGCAAAGCTATACCAGTGTGGGCACTATCGCTGATATTGCAATTGGTGCGGGCTCGGTTTGGGGCGGCTCCAACGGTGGCGGGTTACTGCAATTCGATTTAACCACTGAGATGATTTCAAAATTAACAAACACAGACGGATTGAGCTCTAACGACATTGTAGCGGTTGAAATTGATAAACGCGGGATGGTTTGGATAGCATTTTTCGATGGTCTGCTGAATCGTTATTCACCTGATACGCAAGAATTTGAAATAATAGATGATTACCAAAATCAATCCATTTCAGATATCGTTGCTTTTGGAGATTCTTTATACATTGGGTTAGATATCGGTGTAAGTTTATATACAATCGACCGGCGCGAAGTTAAGGAAACGTATGTTAACTTAGGTCTCTCGTCCGGTGGAAATATCGAAAAAATAGGAGCCAATTCCGTCACTATAAATGCACTCGATATTTGGGTTTCAACGGATAAAGGAATCGCCCGGTCATCATTAGATTTACCAAACTTGCAAGCCCCTTCGAGTTGGACTCAGTTTACAACGAGCCAGGGTTTACCCTCCGACCGTATTAACGAATTGGTTGTGTTGGATGGCACCCCGTATACTGCCACAATTTCCGGAGTTGCACGCTTAATCGACGGCCAGTGGATGGATGCCGGATTAACGGGAACGAATGTGCTTGCAATTGCAGTCGTAAATTCGAATCAATTTTTCCCGGAGAATTCGGTGGTATCGATTACTCGGGACGGTGTCTTTTGGCTGGATCCCTCGGAAGACCAGTGGCAGAAACTGGGCGCTTACGGGGACGTTACAGCTTTTGATACTGACAGCAATGGAGACATTTGGATTGGCCGGAAAGATTTAGGACTGGCTCGATATAATGGAAGTGATGGCTGGCAATTGGAGACGGTTAACAGCCCGGCAAGTAATGATTTTAGCAGTGTGGCCCTGGACTCAAGAGGCCGGCTTTGGTGCGCCTCCCAGATCAGCGGAGTTCACATGCTTAATGAGAATGGTGTTTGGACCAACTTTTCCACTCAATCCGGATTGACCAAAAAAGACCATCGGGTCGTGATGGTAGATTCGCAGGACCGTGCCTGGGCAGGAAGTTGGGGCGGCGGTATCACCATTTTTGAGGTATCCGAAACTGACACTTCGTTAACCAAGATAGATGCCAGTCTGGAGATTCTTGCTGGGATAAGTATCGATCCGACCTTTGTTTTGGTGACCGATATGACCCAGGATGAATTCGGCAACATTTGGATTGTCAATCGTGAGGCCGTCAACGATCAGGTGCTTCCCGTTCGGTCCCCGCAAGGAGAGTTTTTTTATTTTTTATCCACGGTTGAAGAAATTGGTACGCGTTTTGTCAAGGTCCTGGAAATTGATCGAATTAATCGAATTTGGATTGGAACGGAAGACCGGGGCATCAAGGTCATCGATTACATGGGTACGTTATCTAATAAAACTGATGATAGATTCGACCAGGGGCTGGATAACACAGAAGGCTTGCTTTCTAACAAGATAACCGCACTCGCAGAAGATAAAGACGGCATCATGTGGATTGGCACCGAAGAAGGGCTTAACTTTTGGCAAGGCCAGGTTGGCAGGCGAACCGGACTTATTAACAGTTTTGTCAATACAATTGGAATCGACGGCATTAATAATAAGTGGATCGGGACGGCAAACGGAATAACAGTGCTTAACAATGACGGGAGAACTCAGACCGATTACACCACCGGTAACAGCCCACTGGTGAGCAATAACATTCAGTCGTTTGCATTTAACGAGGAAACAGGAGAAGTTTGGATTGGCACGACCAATGGCTTATCACGATTTCAGACGCCATTCACAGCACCCAAGGAAAACTTGAACCAGTTGACCGGATTCCCCAATCCATTTATTTTAGACGGTTTTGATGATGGTTTTACCATTACAAATCTGGCGGCGAATACAAGCGTTAATATTTACTCAATTTCCGGCATCAAGGTCAAAACTTTTAACAATGTGCAGGGAAAAGGACAGATTGTCTGGGACGGCAAGGATGACGACAGCAATTTCGTAGCAAGTGGAATATATGTGTATTTAGCTTTTACAAACAACGATATTTCAGCAACGGGTAAAGTTGCGGTTGTTAGACGATAAGCCGCTCATATATGCAAGCAGGAATCAAATGTTAAGAACTCTTTCAATTAAAAATTATGCTTTACTCGCGGATGAGGAAATCGAGTTTGGTGATAACCTAAATATCTTAACCGGCGAAACCGGCGCCGGCAAGACGATCATCATAAACGCGTTGGGAACTATTTTGGGGGATCGCGTTAGTAGTACGATTGTACGAGAGGGAGCGCCTAAGGCAATAATTGAGGGCACTTTTCAGATAGAAGAAAACGGCCAACTGCTAAATTTTCTCAAGAAAAATGACCTTGCTCTGGATCAGGAGCAGATGATCTTGAGACGCGAAATTTCTGACAACAATCGTTCCCGGGCATTTGTTAATGACACGCCTGTACAACTATCAATTCTGCAGGAAATTGGCGATCTGGCGGTTGACCTGCACGGACAGCACGATCATCAGTCTTTGTTAAAGATTAAAAATCACCTGATATTTCTGGATGAGTTTGGTTCTCTGGAGCTTGAAGTTAAAGAGGTCGGTGAATCATATCAAAAGCTTCAATCCGTTATTGCTGAATTAACAGAGCTGGAAAACAAACAAGGGTTATTAAAGGAAAAAAAAGAGCATTATACTTTTCAAATAAATGAAATTAACAAGATCGACCCGTCACCAGACGAGGAAGAAGAACTCTTCAAAGAAGAAAAAATCACGCAAAACAGGGAACGCCTTTTTAATTCAACAAATGAGTTTTATAGAATTTTATACGAAGGAGAAAAGTCTGTACTTGAGCAGCTTGGGCGGGTGAGCAACGGGCTTCGGGAGCTTCAAGAAATTGACCAGGAGTTTCAAGCCGCCCAGTTTGATTGTGAATCAGCTAAGCTGACGGTTGAGGAGATTTCCAAGTTCCTGGGGAGTTATAAGTCAAATATTGACTTCAACCCACAGCGGGCAGAGGAATTGCAAAATCGAATTGCCACATTAGCAGGATTAAAGAAACGTTTTGGAGGAAGTCTCCAAGAAGCTGTCAATGCTCGGGAAAAAATGCAAGCGGAATTGGAGAGTTTGGAGAATCTGGATTCACAAATCGCATCTTTAAAAAAAACGATTGAATCTGAAAGGGAAACATTCTCAAAGCTGTGCTTTGGATTAAGCCAAAAAAGGAAGAATTTCGCAAGGCAGCTAGATCAACTCGTTCCGGAAGTCTTATCATATTTAGGGATGCCTTCAGTTCGTTTCAAGGTGACTCTAAAGTATCAAGATGATCCACTTGGGGTAATCAACATTCAAGGTCAGGACTACCATGCAACCTCGGCTGGCATGGATTTTGTAGAGTTTTTCATTTCAACAAACAAAGGGGAAGAATTGCGGCCTCTTGCCAAGGTGGCTTCGGGTGGTGAAATCTCTCGCATCATGCTTGCCTTAAAATCACTCCTGGCAAAGAATGGCCGGATTCCTGTTCTGGTGTTTGATGAAATTGATAGCGGCGTTTCAGGCCGAATTGCCCAATCCGTTGGACGTAAATTAAAGGAACTTTCGGAGTTCCATCAAGTGATTTGTATTACTCACTTGCCGCAGATTGCCAGCATGGGGGAGCGGCACTTATTAGTTGAGAAAGTTGAGAGAATGGGCAGGGTTGAAACGAATATCCGGAAACTGACTTCAGAAGAAAGGACCGAAGCAATCGCGAAATTGCTGGCGGGTGAAAAAATTTCCGAAACGCATTTAAATAGTGCGCGCGAACTTTTGCACGACGCGACCATAGATTAAACTTTTGAAAGGCTCATTTGGATAAAATTGGTATAAACGGGGGGAAGGCACTAAAGGGTCGAGTTAAGATTAGTGGCGCCAAAAATGCCGCTTTGCCAATTATGGCCGCAACCCTTTTAGCTTCGGGCAAGTTTAAAATCCATAACGTTCCCGATTTACGCGACGTTAAGACAATGGCGCATCTTCTGCGCATTATCGGCGCACAGGTGGAATTCGCAAACAATTCGCTCACTATCGATACCTCGAAGTGCAATTTTTATGAAGCGCCATACGAGCTTGTTAAAACCATGCGGGCTTCAATTTACGTTCTGGCGCCTTTGTTGGCGCGTTTTTTAGAAGCAAAAGTGTCTTTGCCAGGCGGGTGTGCTCTTGGTTCGAGACCTGTCGATCTGCATCTCAAAGGCTTGGAAAAGCTCGGTGCAAAAATTGAATTGGAAAAAGGTTACATTGTTGCAAATGCAAAAAAGCTGACAGGCGCTTCCATTAATTTTGATATTTCAAGCGTCGGCGCGACCGGGAATATTTTGATGGCCGCTGTGTTGGCACAGGGCCGAACCATAATTGAGAACGCCTCCCACGAACCTGAAATAACTGCCTTAGCTCAATTTCTGGTGACCATGGGAGCCGATATTGAAGGAATTGAAACGGGAAGGCTGACGGTTCGTGGCGTCAACCATCTCAAACCGGTTGAATATACAGTCGTTCCCGATAGAATTGAAACCGGGACTTATTTAATGGCAGCTGCGATTACTGGTGGAGAAGTTGAACTAACGGATACGGATCCGAAAATTCTTACGAGTTTAGTTTCCAAATTGCGCGAATGTGACGTATTTATAGAAGAAGGAGATTCGACACTTTATTGTAAGGCTCCGAATCAAATCAAACCTGTGAGTATTACGACAGCACCCTATCCCGGTTTTCCAACGGATCTGCAGGCTCAATGGATGACTTTAATGTGCGTCGCTAACGGCAGCAGCATTATTACCGATACTATATTTGTTGATAGGTTTACTCATGTAGCTGAACTGAGACGTCTCGGTGCAGAGATCAAGCGCAATAAAAATAGCGCTGTTGTAACTGGAACCGAGAATCTTAACGGTGCCCCTGTGATGTCAACGGACTTGCGCGCTAGCGCTTCCCTTATTCTGGCCGGACTGAAAGCACAGGGTAGAACCGATGTTCTGAGAGTTTATCATATCGATAGAGGTTACGAGAAAATCGAAGAAAAATTGAAATTGTTGGGAGCTGATATTTGGCGTGAAGAAGGCGGGTTATAAAAGTATTGACTAAATAAATTGTAATTTTATATTATAATAGTTTTTGTTTTACAACTAAAGGAGTACACATCATGTGCGAAGTAAGAAGAATCTTGAGCACCTCATTTATTTCACTTCTTTTAATGATTTGGGGATTATTTATGGTGTGTAGCGGACGCGTACCAACTGTCGCTTATGACGACGAATTTGCCGACCCAGAAAGCGGATATAGCGAATCTGAAAACTCGGATTTAATGACGCAATTGGCGTTTTTGGATGAAAAGCCAACAAAACTAGAAGATTTTCAAAGACGGGAAATATTGGAAGCTCTTGGTATTGATCCCTCCGGCGCCGACATGAGCGCCGGTGAGCAAGACTTTCTGAGTGAAGAACTCTTTTTGGACTTGGAAGTTGAAATAGCTGAGTTAGAAAAACTTTCAGGCTCCAGAAACTCGATGCTCGATAGTTTACGCCTGGAAATGCAAGAAGCCGAC
>JADFPY010000079.1 GCA_022562085.1 candidate division KSB1 bacterium
TGCGGTCTTTGACTTTCTTCATGTCTATCTTAATGGGGCCGTCGATCATCACGCCAAAATCTGCAGCGCGCCTGGCCACGTACGCCGCACGGGCACTGGCTACTAAAGTTTTCGTTGGCACACAACCGGTATTAACACAGGTGCCGTGGAACAGCTTGCGCTCGATTACAGCAACTTTCATCCCCTCACCGGCCAACCTGGCTGAAAGCGACGGTCCCGCCTGTCCCGTACCAATTATGATTGCATCGAATTTTTTCATGAAGATTCCCTCCGTTTTATGTTGGTATTTTTTTTAGAGCCGCTCCGGCTCCTCGCCCTGAAAAACGGGTCTCGCCCCGTGGGATAAGTACCACTTTTGACAAAAATTATCTCCGCTTAACTATCCAACGGGGCGAGGGATCCTGCGCGGGCTTGTGCGCCTCCTCGATTGGTGGCGCTACGCGCATTATTTAGAGTCGCCTCCTTCGTCGGCTAACCTGCGGGGTCGCCCTCCGCAAAAATCCTTGTCATTTCGAATCACGACGTTTTTGTCGTGGTGAGAAATTTGACAACACAATTTTGGCAACTTAGTTAAATTAGTGCCTGCCAAAAAAACCAGAGTCGTCATTCTGAGCGCGAAATCCCGGATGCTACACTTTAAATAATTGGTTAGGGCGCGAAGAATCTCTTGCCGAGTTGCGAGATTCTTCGCACAGAAACGATCGCATTGAGACATCGTTTCCGGGAGTTTGTGCTCAGAATGACATCTGAGAACCCTTGAATATCGCTTCTAAAAGTTTTAAATCGTCGCGATACACTTTAACTCAATCGCAATCGGTGTTGGTAAACAATTGATCTCAACCGTCGTCCGGCACGGTTGATTGTCTTTAAAATACTCGGCGTAAATACGATTATAGGTTTTGAAATCATCTTTCATGTTCGTTAAAAAAACCGTCACATCCACGAGCTTATCCCAACTTGACCCCGCTTCTTCCAAAATCGTTTTGATATTTTTAAAAACCGAGTGGCATTGCGCTTCGATGTCGTAAGCAATCACGTTGCCATTTTCGCCCAATTCCACTCCCGGGATTTTGTTGGTTCCGCGTTCACGCGGCCCCACTCCCGAGAGAAAAAGTAAGTTGCCAACTTTTCGGGCATGTGGATACGCACCGACGGGTTCGGGTGCTTTTGATTCGAAATTTTCACTCATCTGAATTCTATTCTTTCAAAGTATTCTTTAAGCTGGCCTGCGAGTTTCTTCCCGTATAGCCTCTCAACGAAAATGAGATCGAGGTCATGTTTAGGTCGATCTGGATTTTGCCGCTCTATTTCTGTTCTAGTCCTTTTCATGAATCGAGCCGTAAGACGACGAGTAATCGTGAATCTCTCCGCTATGCTCATTTTGCGAATTCTCTCGAGCATGATCTTATCTGCCGGGTATAAACTTTCTATTCTCTCCTGAATCACAACTTCACACAAACATTTTTCGGTTCAGTAAAAAATCGCAACGCCTCCAAACCACCTTCACGGCCGAGCCCTGAGTTTTTCATGCCACCGAAAGGCGTGCGCAAATCACGCAGCATCCAGCAATTTATCCAGATGATCCCGGACTGCAGCAAGTTCGCAACTCGGTGAGCCCGGGTTAAATTTTCCGTCCAAATGGTTGCGGCGAGGCCGTATTGCGTGCTATTGGCTTGCATCAAAACGTCCTCTTCAGAATCGAAAGGCATGAGTGTCACCATCGGCCCGAATATTTCCTCCTGATTGGTTCGGCAATCATACGGCAAATTTTCAATTACCGTCGGCTCGACGAACCAACCATTTTCGCATCTGCCATTCAGGTTTACACGCTTGCCGCCGCATAAAATCGTGCCGCCTTCTTTTTGTGCGAGCTCCATGTAACTCAAGATTTTTTCCATGTGCGGCTGAGAAACGACTGCTCCTAAATTGGTGTCTTCGGATTGTGGATCACCGACTTTTAGTTCTTTGGAACGCTCAACGAAGTCATTTTTGAATTTATCATAAAGGGGTCGTTCAATAAAAATGCGTGAGCCGCATAAACAAATTTGCCCTTGATTCGCAAACGACGATCGCAGGGTTGTCTCCAGCATATCGTCATAATTGCAATCCGCAAAAATAATGTTTGGGTTTTTACCTCCCATTTCAAGATGCAGTTTTTTGAACAGGGGGGAGGCCTTTTGCGAAATATTCGCGCCGGTTTTTGTACTACCGGTAAATGTGATAATCGGAATCTGAGGATGCTCCGAAATTGCAGCGCCTACTTTGTGACCATAACCGTGCACAATATTCAAAACCCCCGGCGGCAGTCC
Source organism: candidate division KSB1 bacterium (assembly GCA_022562085.1). Lineage (NCBI taxonomy): Bacteria > Pseudomonadati > Candidatus Zhuqueibacterota bacterium. Next base: position 2,310 of record JADFPY010000079.1, read on the forward strand.
GGCTTCAATACAAAGCTCGGCAAGCAAATAGGCCGTCATTGGCGTGACTTCCGAGGGCTTGGCAACCACACAATTTCCTGTCGCCAAAGCCGGAGTAATTTTCCAGCTAAACAAATACAGCGGTAAATTCCATGGCGAAATGCAGCCGGCTACACCAATTGGATTTCGGATGGTGTAATTAATGGCGCTTTGTTCCATGATGTGGGATTCGCTGGCAAACTGCATAATCGCGGTCGCAAAAAAACGAAAGTTGCTGGCGGCACGGGGAATGTCCACACTTTTGGCCAAAGCCACAGGTTTACCGTTGTCAACTGATTCTGCCATCGCCAGCTTATCGAGATTTTTCTCAATCAGGTCGGCGATTCGCATCATGATTTTCGCGCGTTGCTCAGCAGGAGTTACCGACCATTTAACAAACGCTTTCTCTGCAGCTGCAACAGCTAAATTGACGTCCCTTTCATCCGAATCGGGAATGTGAGAGTAGACCTCACCGGTCGCCGGATTGGTGTTGTCAATGTAGTCCCCCGAAATCGGAGTGTTGAGTTCGCCGTTGATATAGTTGCTAATTTTGTCCAATTGTTGATAAAATGTTTGAGTTTTCGAGTAATTTATTAGATTCTTTGAGGTAATTGGAGCTTAACGGAAAATTTTAACACATGAACACTTTAATACAATAACACTTTTTACAAGCTCAACGTCCTACCCCCATCCACCGGCAGGTTGATGCCGTTTATATATCCTGCCAAGGGAGAAGCCAAAAATGCGACGGCGTGAGCCATCTCCTCGGGCTCTGCAAAACGCCGTGCTGGAATTGCTGCCTTCATTCTTTTGGCCACTTCTTCAGTAGTCGAACCTGACTTTTGTGCGCTTGTTTGAATTAAAGAAGCCAATCTATTCGTCCGGGTGGCTCCGGGCAACACGTTGTTCACAGTAATTCCAAACCGCCCCAATTCCTCAGCTAAAGTTTTTGACCAGTTTGCCACTGCACCGCGGATTGTGTTGGAGACGCCCAACCCTTTGATGGGTTGTTTGACGGAAGTGGAGATGATATTGATAATCCGGCCATAGCGTTCTTCCTTCATCCCGGGAGCCAGCGCTTTGGCTAAAACCTGGTTGCAGAGCAAATGATTTGAAAATGCCTGAACGAACTCTTCTATTTCAGCTTTAAGAGCAGGACCGGAGGCGGGGCCGCCGGTATTATTTACTAGAATATGAACGGGTGGATTTTTAGAAATGTAATCTTGAATTTTTTCTTCAAGCCTGTCAACATCAATAAAATCAATTGCGATCAAATCGTGACTTTGACCGGAAGAGTTATTGAGCTCTTTTTTGACCTGGCGCAGGGCATCCTTGTTTCTGGCAACGAGGCAAATGCTCGCTCCCAAATTTGCCAGCTCAACAGCAACCGCTTTACCGATTCCTTGTGTGCTGCCACAAACGACTGCGCGTTTTCCAGTTAGATCGATTTTCATGACTCACTTTTCGTATAACTAAACCCAAGCGTTTTTCTTAATTCGGTTGGTAATTCAGGTAATTGCGATCTTGGGATCAAAAATGTTGAGATATTTGTTAGATCCGAAAAAATCTTGTGGCTTTCAGTTGTGACTTTTAGATACTGGTGGCCGGAAGATCCACCCGTGCCAATTTTGGTGCCTAACATGCGCTGCACCATCAGGGCGTGCCGGTAGCGCCAGGTTGTGAGAAGCTCGTCAATATCAATCAGGGTGGTCAAAAAGCTGAAAGGCAGATGCAGTATCGGCTCGTCGCGGTATAAGTTAATTAAGAGCGCCGCTTGAGTTGCCTGGTAAGAAAGCCGGCGAAAACCTTTTTGCACCAGGTCATTATGTTTTTTTTCATCGAAAATCGCTGTAGAACTCTTTGCGGTTTTTTCAAATTCGGTTAACTCTTGTGCCCTTACTTCGTCAGAAAGCGTGGGATTGTTTTCAATTATCTCTTTATCTTTTCTCAGTGCGTTTTCTACGGCAGATTGGTAACTCTTCCAGAAGTTAAAGCCTTTAAAATCCACGAATGGTGTGCGTTCGAGCCAGATTTCAACGAGGTTAAAAAGTGTCGGGGCGCTTTCGGAATTTATGACAAGTTCCTGGTGCTCGGGAGATAAGCGAGAGTAATATGCGCCTTTCTCAAACAGTTTACGCTGGTCAGGATTAAGTCCCAGTTTATTCTCGATGAGCCGGAATTGATAACTCTGGAATCCAGAGGCCGGTACTAAATAATCACGAAACTCAAGAAAGTCTAACGGCGTCATGGTCTCGAGGATTCTTATTTGATCCACAAGAAGTTTTTGAATTTCGGTAATGCGCCTGAGCCTGGCAACTGCAGTTCCAACGTCTTTTTCATTGACATAATCGCCTTTAAAAATTTCAATGACCGAATCGAGCTCGTGCAGGATTTGCTTAAACCAGAGTTCATAAGCCTGGTGAATAATGATGAACAAAACTTCATCGTGAGCGAGTTTCTCGCCGTATTCTTGGCTCTTCGGATGTTGACTGTTTAGAATTTGGTCAAGTTTTAAGTAATCGGAATAATAAAGGGGAGGGATAGCTTTTTTCATTGATACTTTCCTTATGTTGATTCATCCTATTAAAATTAAAGAAAAAAGTCAAGTCATTTTTAAATAGACCTTTCCATTTGCTTTTATACTAATTATAACTTTTTATTGACAGTTGCCATAATAATTGCTACATTTTTGCCAATTTTTTACGAACTTCTATCCTTTCTTTTAGAGTGGTAAAATCAAAATGAGACGACCCCATATGGAGCTTACTCTTCAATGAAGTGTGTCTTCTCTCAAAAAACAAACTTACGGGGTAACACAAATCTAAATAAAGCACAGGAGGTGGCAAAAGGAGGTGATGTCCACTACTTGCTAGATTCTAAAGTGGTTTTATAAATTGAAGGAAAGTAATCTTATTTACTCACTAACTTTGGAGGTCAAAATGATTGGAAGAAAAACCAAAACATTAGCCTCAGTTTTACTGCTTTGCGTGTTTTGTTGTACAGCCCAGCTCTTTTCGCAAGAGCGTGGCACAATTACCGGTAAGATCGTGACTTCTGAATCTGCAGAGCCTTTGCCGGGTGCAAATGTCACTGTGATTGGCACTTTGAGAGGGTCAAGTACCAATGTAAACGGCGTTTATATTCTCAATATTCAGCCCGGTAGTTATACGATCCGAGCAACGTTCATTGGTTACGGTTCGGTTGAAAAGGAAGTCCAGATCGTTGCAGGAGAAACCGTGGATGTTGATTTTGATCTTGCTGAAAGTCCGGTTCAATTTGGTGAAAGTCTGGTCGTGGTAGGGTCTCGTCAAGCCCGCACAGCGGTTGAAACCCCTGTTCCGATAGATGTGATCTCGGCTGCCGAAATACACCGATCTCCGGCATTGGAAATTAACCAAGTATTGACCTACCTCGCTCCTTCTTTCAACGCATCTCATCAGACTATCGGAGATGGCACTGACCATATCAACCCGGCAAGTTTGCGTGGTTTAGGTCCGGATCAAGTTTTGGTCTTGGTTAACGGCAAACGTCGCCACCAGTCTGCTTTGGTGCATGTTAATGGAACTTTCGGTAGAGGTAGTGTCGGGGTCGACTTGAATTCGATTCCTAAGGCAGCCATCAAGCGAATTGAGGTTTTGCGCGATGGTGCTGCTGCTCAATATGGCTCGGACGCTATTGCTGGTGTCATCAACATTGTCTTAAAAGAACAAACCCAAAGCATCGAGGTGAACAGCATGGCCGGAACGACCGGCGAGGGCGATGGCGATCAGATTTCGCTCGACGCCAATTATGGCTTCAGTATCGGTGACAGAGGCTTTTTCAACGTTACAGGTGTTTTTTATGACAGAGGCCGGACAAATCGTTCAGGTACATGGACTCGCGATATCTTTCCCGGCATCTCCGGAGAAGCAGCCACAGATGCGGAACTTAGTAGAATCGGCATGACCCGGGACGATTTCTCTATGAAAACCGGGCAAGCAAAATCAACGGTAGGCATGGCATTTTTTAATTCGGCCTATCAATTGTCAGACGATGCCGAGCTTTATGGATCCGGTGGAATATCACATCGGAAAGGCAAGGCGACTGGATTTTTCAGGTTGCCTAATTCAGAAGCAAGAGTTGTTCCTGAACTTTTTGAATTTGGGTTCCTGCCCGAAATTTATACGGAAATCGTTGACAGATCTTTCACGGCTGGATTGCGTGGAAACCGCCACGGTTGGGATATTGACTTGAGCGTAACTCACGGTGGAAACAGCTTTCAATTCAATATCGAAAACACCAACAACGCTTCTCAGGGCACAGCCAGTCCTCTGACATTTGATGCAGGCAGGCTCAGTTTTAACCAAACTTCCGGAAACCTGGATGTCGTGCGGCCCATAGACACAAACGGCTCAATCAATGCTCTTACTTTTGCGTTTGGTGGTGAATTCAGAATAGATAACTACCAGATAGAGGCCGGCGATGCCGCATCCTGGATGTTGGGAAACGGCGGCGATAGACCAGGTGTGGATTTCGATACCACTTCGTCCGGTTCACCAAAAGCCCCGGGATCACAAGTTTTTCCTGGATTTCAGCCAGCAAATGAGGTGGATCGGTACAGAAATAGTATCGCTGTTTATGTTGGACTTGAAACTGAACTCAGCGACCAATTCCTCGTTGATGTAGGTGGACGTTATGAAAACTACAATGATTTCGGTTCTACCTGGAACGGTAAGATAGCCGCGCGTTTTGAAGTCGCCGAAAATTTTGCCCTTCGTGGTGCAATAAGTAACGGCTTTCGTGCACCATCGCTGCATCAAGCCTGGTTCAACAACGTAAGTACGCAATTCCTGATCGATCCGGTTAGCGGCGAAATAGTGCCAAACCAGGTGTTGACCGCTAACAATAAAAGTTCAGTGACCAAAGCATTTGGCATTGCTGCACTTAAAGAAGAAACCTCGGTCAACTTCAGCGGAGGATTTACCGCCAGACCCCATCCCAAGTTTTCAATCACAGCCGATGCTTATTTCATTACGATTGACGACAGAATTGTGCTAACAAGTAGATTTACCGACGGCAACCCAGCATTTGCTTCAATTTTGGAGCCATTTAAGGATGCAGGTGTGAGTCAGGCACAGTTCTTCTCCAATGCTGTTGACACAGAAACGAAGGGTCTGGACATCGTCGCAGCGTTCTTCACCACAATGGGAGAAGGCAAATTGGACGTCAATCTGGCAGCCAATTTCACCGACACCGAAGTTACAGCTATTAACGTGCCGAGTGGATTGGCGGATTTGGCTGGTACCGGCGAGGACGTAACGAGTACGTTATTCAATCGTGAAGAACGGAACCGGCTCGAAGATGCCCTGCCAAGAACCAAGGGAAGCCTCGGAGCCAGGTATTCACAAGGTCGATTTAGCATTGGAACGCGTGCTTCATACTTTGGTAGTGTTGAATACAAGCCAACGAATTCTGATAACGATGAAACATTTGACGCCAAAGTGCTCTTTGATGTTGACCTTTCTTTGGAACTGATTAGCGGCGCAACATTCACCATCGGCGCCAATAATGTTTTCGATACTTTCCCGGATGAGCATGAGAAGGGGCGTACAGTGGGTGATAATCGAAGCAACGAAAGATTCATCTATAGCAGAAGAGTCACGCAGTTTGGCATGAACGGTGGTTTTTACTACGGGAAAATTTCTCTCAATCTGTAGACTACACCACTTTTAACAAAAAAGAAAGCCCCTACCCAAAAGAATTCGGGTAGGGGCTTTTTGTTTGTGAAGTTTGGAAAAATAAAATCTTGTGAGGATACTAGGCGGAGTAAAAACCGGACAAGGTCTCTCGAATCTTTTCAATCTCTTCCAAAACCTCCGGGTTTGCCAGGGCGGTGCGGTTCTTCACGTCTTTACCGGCTAACACTGCTTTGACACTTAGCTCAACAGTCTTGCCGCTTCTAGTGACCGGCACGCCTGAAATTTGAAAAATATGCTTCGGGACATGTCTTGGTGACTCTTCTTTCCGAATAACTTGCCGAATTTTTTTCTCTAATTCATCATTAAGAGTTTTACCGGTCTGCAGAACCACAAACAAGGTTACAACTTCATCAACCTCGCCGGACGGTGTCCAGCCAACCACAACAGCGCCGCTGATTTGTGAAAAATGATCGAGCGCAGAGTAAATCTCGGCGCTGCCGATTCGTACACCCCCCGGGTTTAAAGTAGCATCGCTGCGCCCATGAACGATGACGCCGCCGTTTTGGGTGAATTCGACATAATCGCCGTGGCGCCAGAGTCCAGGGTAGACATCGAAATAGGCACTTTTATATTTAGCGCCATCGGGATCGTTCAAAAAATAAATCGGCATTGAGGGCATCGATTGGCGGCAGACCAGCTCCCCCGGCTGGCCAAAAACAGATTCGCCATTTTCGTTTAAAGCAGCCAGGTCTACTCCCAAACCTTTGCACTGAATCTCGCCCGGGAAAACCGGCAAATTTGGATTTCCTAAAATAAAACAAGAGACAATATCCGTGCCTCCTGAAATTCCAGCCAAATGAACATCTTGTTTTACCCTGTCATAAATCCAGCGAAATCCATTTTTGGAGAGGGGCGAACCCGTGTACAGAATTGTGGAAAGCGCTGGCAACTCGCCAAGCTGACGCGGCTGAATTTTGGGCCGACTCTTCATACAGCTTTCAATAAAACGGCCGCTTGTTCCGAAGTGGGAGATTTTTTTTTCATTTACAAACTGCCAGATAGCAGTTAAATCGGGGTATCCCGGGTTGCCGTCATAAAGACAGATCTTGGTACCCAGTGATAAAGCTGAAAGCTGCCAGTTCCACATCATCCAGCCGCAAGTCGTGAAAAAGAGTAAACTGTCCTTAACCGTAAGATTAGAATGAAGCTGTAATTCTTTACGATGTTGGATGAGAGTTCCTCCAGCGCCGTGAACAATGCATTTTGGAGCACCGGTTGTTCCTGATGAAAATAAAATATAGAGCGGGTGATCGAAGGGGAGCTGGGCAAATTCTAATTCCGGATCATCTTCCGCACCAAGAAACTCTTGCCACGACTTATCTCCAAGTAAGTTTGCCTCTCCAACCGGGTAAGGAATCGAAACAATGGTTTGGATAGAGGGGATTTTAGCTTTCAGTTGCTTAACGACATTGTCTGTCCGAAAGATTTTGCCGCTGTATTGATAATGGGTAGTTGTAAAAATTAATTTTGGTTTGACTTGTTGAAAGCGATCGCAAATTGCATTTAAGCCGAAATCCGGTGAAGCGCTGCTCCAGACGGCGCCGATACTTGCACATGCCAGGCAAGCCACGATTGCCTCAGGGACATTTGCAATGTAGCCGGCTACTTTGTCTCCTGTGCTGATGCCGGCTTCTTTGAGACCTCTTGCACATCGGGCAACTAATTTTCTCAGCTCGTCAAAAGTGATTTCATCGCGAAAGGAGTCATTTTCGACGCAATAAAGTATCGCTGTTCCTTTAAAGTTTCGGGCGAAAATATTTTCAGAAAAATTCAAGCGCATGCCGGAAAACCACTTTGCTCCCGGCATTTTGTGTGTATCCAGCACATGTGTGTGATCTTGACTGACTTTGATGTCGGTAAATTCAGCAAACGATTCCCAGAAATCCTCTAGATTGTCAATGCTCCATTGATGAAGTAAATCATAACTTGGGAAGGTTGTTCCCGTTTTGTTACTTAACCAATCCGTGAACGTGGTCATGTTTGTGGACTTAATAAAATCTAATGAAGGTTTCCAGAGAATTTTGGACATTTAAAAAGTCCTTTCTGTTTAAGATCCTTGAATAAAGGTTGGAAAAAGATTTTACAAAAGGGGTGTTTTAATGTCAAGAAAATACCAATTGATAACGAGAAGAATTGTCGGTGTCTAACTGGAGATTTGTTCAGGAGGGTAGGAGGTTTATAAAGGAGGGATTCGAGGATAAGACCCTTTTTTGAGCCTTATCCCCAAATCACTAATGAAGCCTAAGTATTTAGTTTCTTTGAAATGTATCTTGCAAATCTAAAGATGCAATAGAACGATTCAGCACAGTAAAACTCTTTGTCGCTTCGACAATTTGACCGGTTGCTTCATCAAGAATTCGAATAGTTAGATCGTATTCTCCACCCAGGAATTGGTCGACATTAAGCCTAACGCTGTGAGCCGCGGTCGTGCCGGGTATCTTATGGACTCGCTGAAATTTCTTAATCTTCTCGGTCTCTTTGTTGAAAATCGAAAAGTAAGCTGTATAATTATAATTCAATTTTTCTGGTTGATATGTGAGGTTGTAAATTTCAAAATATAAGTGAATGTCAGCCGAGCCATTTGCAAAGATGGGAACAGCACATGGTTCGACATAGCGTTTGTTTTTTACAAATGACCGGTCATCACTACAAAGTTCAATTTTTTGGCTGAATTGAATGTCACTCAGGTGGAGTTTGTTTTCTTTAAAATCCTGAGCGTTGAACACTTCCTCAACTGCGGAAGTCTTTTGAGTTTCGCGATCTGTCACCTGGACTTTGATTGAATATGTGCCCGGCTCGAAAGTAAATGCAACCATCGAAAGCCTGGCTTTTTCGGTCGACTTGGTTTCATCAAAAGTTTTAACATCAAAAACGTCGCGATTTGTGTACGTTTCGACGACATTATTGTTTTCATCTACAATTGATAATTCCATGTCATAGCCACTCTGGAACCGTTTTCTGTACTTTATGAATTGTAAGTCACTATAATTAATTTGAATATAGAATTCTGTATAAGTTAGATTGTCAACTCCTTGAAAATTAGAATAATCAATGTAAAATCTTGGGCCTTCCCCAATCGCTTCAAAGGGTGTAGTTGGCGGTGTTGAGTTTTTTGAGGGAGGGGGGGCGGCGAACAAATTTGAAACTAAAAGTGCTGTTGCGAGGAATGGGAATGTTGCTCTCATGGGTGCTCTCCAAAGTTAGAAAACCTTAATACATATAACCGGACTTATTTTTATATATCGGAAGTAACATTTTTTTAATGATACCCCAATTGCAAAAAATGGTGAAAAATATGTAATAATCTCTAAATAGAGAGAATTGGTTGAAGTCAAAAAACTCTCAAAGTAAAATATGAGTGTATTTAGAATCAGCTTTGTTCTTGTTGAAAGTAAGGTTGTAAATTTGGTTTTGATAATAAGTATCGGAGATAGCGGTTTTAATGAGGATGAGGAAAAAAAATAAAGGCATGAAGTTTGGGTAACATTGAATGCTGGAGGGAAGACCTAATGGCTAATGTTGCCCAGAATATTGCAACACCATAATACTTTAAAAATCTAAATATTTTTTCTGACACCCATGAATAATTTTTGTTAATTAAATTAGTAGTAGCTTGCAGCCTGGGGCTATTGGGTCTGGCTGCCTTTGCTACGGACCGTCGCACAAAAGAAATCGGCGTGCGAAAAGTGCTCGGGGGTACAGTGGCGAATGTCACCGCGCTGCTGTCAAAAAATTTCATCAAACTCGTGCTGGTGGCGAACCTCATCGCCTGGCCGGTGGCATGGTTTGCCATGAACAAATGGCTGCAAAATTTCGTCTATCGCATCGAGGTTTCGTGGTGGGTGTTTGCGCTGGCCGGTGGGCTGGCGCTGGTGATTGCGCTGCTGACGGTGAGCACGCAGGCGATCCGGGCGGCGCTGGCGAATCCGGTGGACAGTTTGCGGTATGAGTAGAATGAACCAAAAACTGGCTGGCTAGAAGGTAAGGAGCAGAAAATGAAATCGTTGATTGTTTTTATATTTTTTTTCTTAATGGGTATTTCAAATACTATTGGACAGACGATAAGCACCTCCATTCCAAAAAAAGTCAAGAAATCTGAAAAATACTTATTTTATCTACATGGTGGCATCATACAGGCTCAGGGAATAGATGCAATTAGTCCCTATTGGGGTCGTTATGAATACACCAGCATATTGGATACTTTATCAAGTTATGGATTCAACGTTATCAGTGAAGCAAGACCAAAAGACACGGACGAGTCAGAATATGCTGACAAGATAGCAAAGGAAATAAATCGGAAAGTTTGGGATAAACTCAAGAAAAATGTATTAGAGGAGTAGTTGAAAACAGAAAAACCGATTGTTGTAGATACGAACATCATAATTTCATCACTACTAAACCGAAAGTCTCCCTTCCTCGAACTACTATTAACAAAGAAGCACCAATTCTATATTTGTGAAATGAGCATCATCGAACTTTTTAATAACAAAGAGAGAATTATCAAATTCAGCAAGCTCCAGGAGGACGAACTTACAAAAGTCTTTCACATCTTACTCAAAAATCTGAATCTGTTCAAAGAGAACTTAATTGAAAAGCCAAATTGGCAGAAAGCCTATCAGTTGTGCAAAGACATTGACGAAACCGACACCCCGTTTGTTGCTCTTACCTTCGAGCTTGACGGCCTCTTACTAACAGGAGACAAAAAGCTAAAAGCAAAATTAGAAAGAAAGGGATTCGACTCGTTTTATGAGTACGCAAAAACTCGAAAATAAAGGGCGTATTTTAGGTGTCATTTCTATTCTGGCTTATTTTTCTCCAATCGTCTTTGAAGGGAAGGAGCCGCCGCCCTTTGGATCTATTGGCCTGGCGGGCTTCCTGTTCAGCCGTCAAAAATCGTTCATTCAGGCGGAACCGGCGTCTCCACCACAGACTCGACTTCCGAACTCTCCTCTTCCGTGACAACCGTTATCCCTTCTGCAGAGATCGGGTTCCTGCGCATGAACGAGGGCCGGAAGCCAAAATCGATCAAGCGCTCATCGCGGCTGCCAGGCGTATGATTAGGAAGAAATTATCCAATAGCAATTATTCTTTATTTTTTATGTGATATTGTTGACTTTTTTTCTAATTCTAATTAGGTTGAGGCAAGTTGAGAGGTATCCAGTTTCCTATGGATGATATTCAGTTGCACAAAGACAGATATCATTACAAATTACAGCTTATACTGTTAAAAGATAAATAAATGGTCGGAGATCATTACATTTTTCAAGATATCAAAAAACTGAAGAATTACTTGTTAGGCCAACACGAAATCTGAGATTGAAATGTCAGGCATTGGTTTGCTAAATGAAAAGCCGCTTCATGCATCGTTGAAGGAGTGGTACGCAAAGCCGGGAGATCAGTTTGAAGTACCGGTTGATGGATTTGTGATCGATATCGTTCGAGATGATCTATTACTGGAAATCCAGACAGGCAATTTCGCATCCATTAAGTCGAAGCTGAGAGAACTGGTACGTGCCCATCAGATACGATTGATCTACCCGATAGCTCAAGAGAAATGGATCGTCAAGCAAGCAAAGGATAACAGTGGTGGAGTAACTCGCCGTAAGTCGCCAAAGAGAGGGCGGGTGGAGGAACTGTTCCGGGAAATGGTGAGCTTCCCACATCTGCTTTTGAATCCCAACTTCTCACTCGAAGTATTGCTGATAAACGAAGAAGAGGTGAGGCGGTATGAGGGGAAGGGAAAATGGCGTAGGAGAGGGTGGGTCATCGAGGAGCGTCGTTTGCTTAGAGTAGTTGATCGAAGGTTGTTTTGGAAAGCAGGAGATGTGCAGGCGCTCCTTCCTGAAAAGATAGGAGAATCATTTACCACAAGAGACTTGGTAGATGCGATGGGCGTTAGGATACAATTAGCGCAGAAGATGGCCTATTGTCTACATAAAGCGAGAGTGATCGAGTTAATAGGCAAACGGGGGCGTGCCAATCTATATGGAGTTGCCGGCACCTAACAAAGCTAATTCTCGTGCCGACGCAAAAAGCGTGCGCGGCTGATTTGCGACGTTATCAGAACACAGTTGTACTTGCATCACTGGTTTGATAAATATAGCCGGAATCCAGTCACAACAAGCACAAATTAGGGAGGATATCAAATGAGAAAAGGTTTTTTGGTTTTATCGATTTTCGTGTTAGGCCCGCTTTTGCTTCAAGGGGCGGAACCGCCGGCGGAATACGCCAAAAATTGGCCGCAGTGGCGAGGTCCACTCGCAAACGGCGTCGCGCCTTATGGCAATCCTCCGGTAGAATGGAGTGAAAGCAAGAATTTAAAATGGAAAATTGAAATCCCGGGAAAAGGACACGCGACTCCAATCATATGGGATGAGCAAATTTTTATATTAACCGCTATTGAAACCGATAAAAAAGGGGACCCAAAGCCGCAAGCTGAAATGCAAACCCGGCCCCGGGGTCAACGGCCTCGCGGTCGAGGCAGGCGCAGAGGCGGTCCTCCGCGGGTTTCAACCTCGTTTGTTTATAAATTTGAGATTCTGTCTATCAACCGCTCAGATGGCAAAATCCGTTGGCAGAAGACAGCCCGTGAGGAGATGCCGCACCAGGGCACGCATGGTACTTCCACCTGGGCCTCCAATTCACCGGTCACGGATGGTGAGCATGTCTATGTATACTTTGGCTCACGTAGCTTGTATTGCTATGACATGCAG
>JADFPY010000080.1 GCA_022562085.1 candidate division KSB1 bacterium
AGCCTTTCCAGTAGTAAGCCCAGAAATAGCGCCCATCCAGCTTAATGACTTTATTAAACTCAGCAATCGCCTTGTTGTATTTGCCCGCTTTGTAATAAGTCTCCGCTACTTTAAAGCTCAGTTTTGTATCTTTGGGACTGAGCTTGAGCGCCGCCCGAAAGTCTATCGCCGCCTTTGCATAGTGGCGGCGGTCACTGTGCAGTATGCCTCGCTGATAATAAGCCTCCTTGAATTCCGGATTCTTTTGAATGCAATGTTCAAAGTCCTTCAGAGCTTTCGTGTATGATTTGAGTTTTTTATACGCCCTGGCACGATTCAAGTATGAGCTCAAATGTTCCGGATCGATTTCGATGGCTCGATTGAAATCCGTGACGGCTTTACAGGTAGGATTTCTTTTGTATCCTTTCGACGCCGCGATTATGATAGGCTTCGAGAACGATGGTGCTGCGTGCCCAATCCGGGTGATGAGCATTAACTACGTCAAAGTCCTTGATTGCCTTGCTATACTCTCTTTGCAGGCAGTGGATAAATCCCCGCTCAAAGTAACCAAAACCAAAAAAGAAGTAATTTTTTGAGCTACGGATTTTCACAAATGAAACCCGAATTTTTAAATCCGGAGTTCTACTTTATCAGTGTTGAATCCGTGCAAATCAGTGGCTAAAGAATGTATGCATATTTCAGATAGGAAGAAAGCTGCTCGAGATCTTTACCTTGACTTTTAACAAAACAATTCTAATTTCTAAGGATTCAAACCTGAGTTTAAATCCCAACTTAAACTGTTTTTAAAGGAGGCACCATGTTTTGGAAATCGTTTATCTTTATTACTTTGATAGCAATTGGTTTTGGCTGCGCCGGTGACAGCCGGGAATTAACGAATGCTCTGAACAGTATTACCGCCGAGGATTTATCCGCAGATGTCCAGGTGCTGAGCTCGGATGAATTTGAGGGGCGTAAGCCATCTTCCCCAGGCGAAGAAAAGACCATCAGTTTTCTCAAAGCGGAATTTCAAAAGCTCGGTTTGCAGCCCGGGAACGGCGACAGCTTTTTTCAGGAGGTTCCTTTGGTCGAAATCACCTCCAATTCGGACAGCAAACTGAATATAGAAGGAAAAGGTAAAAGCAGCACATTCAGATATTCGAACGAATATATGGCCTGGACCAAGCGCATTGTCGGTAAAGCGTCCATAAAAAATTCGGAGATGATTTTTGTCGGGTACGGCACGGTTGCGCCGGAATATGATTGGAATGACTACGAAGGCCTGGACGTACGCGGCAAAACAGTCGTCATGCTGGTCAACGACCCGGGGTTTGCAACTCAGGATAGCTCGCTTTTCAATGGCAATTCCATGACCTATTATGGCCGCTGGACTTATAAATACGAAGAAGCCGCACGGCAGGGGGCGGCAGGAGCGTTTATCATTCACGAAACTAAACCCGCATCCTATCCCTGGGAGGTCGTGAGTGGCAGCTGGTCGGGTCCTCAATTTGACCTGGTGAGTGATGACAATAACATGTCCCGCTGTGCAATCGAAGGCTGGTTCACCATCGAAAGTACGCGCTCGATTTTTGAGCAGGCCGGCCTCGATCTGGAAGATTTGAAAAAGGCAGCACCGACACGCGATTTTAAAGCCGTGCCTATGGGACTCACTGCCTCGCTGGATCTAAGCAATAATATCCGGCATTCCCGCTCTAAAAATGTCATCGCTGTTTTACCCGGTAAGGAAAGGGCGGATGAATATATTTTTTACATGGCGCATTGGGATCACCTGGGCAAAGACCCCAACCTTGAGGGAGACCAGATTTACAACGGCGCTTTTGATAATGCCACGGGAACCGCAGGTCTCATTGAATTGGCCGAGGCTTTTAGCACCCTCCCCAATCCTGTGTCGCGCTCGATTGTTTTTTTGGCAGTAACGGCCGAGGAAGATGGGTTGCTGGGATCGCGGTACTACGCCAGCAATCCGGTTTACCCGCGAAACAAAACCGTCGCGGCGATCAATATGGACGGCTTAAATGTTTATGGAAAAATGAATGATATCACAGTCATCGGCTATGGCAATTCGGAATTGGATGATTATCTTGAAGAAGAAGCCAAAAAACAGCAGCGCTACGTACGTCCGGATCCGAATCCTGAAAAGGGTTACTTTTACCGCTCCGATCATTTTAGTTTTGGCAAAGAGGGAATCCCTGCGCTCTACTGCGATAACGGTATTGACCATGTTGAGCACGGTGAAGCGTGGACTCAGGAACAAATGGATAAATACACCGCCGAAAGATACCACAAACCTGCGGATGAGTTCGACCCAAACTGGGACCTTTCCGGGGCTGTTGATGATTTGCGATTGTTTTTCAGATTGGGGTATCGTCTGGGCAGGGAGTCGACTTTTCCTAATTGGAAAGAAGGTACTGAATTTAAAGCCAAACGGGATGCGGATATGCAGGAGGCAGCGCATTCCAGTAATTAGGTTTCCAAGGGAGTTTTTTTTAGCCACGGATTTGCACGGATAAAACACAGATTTAATAAATGAAGCTTTAAATCTTATCTTCTTTTGACTTACAACTAAAGTTGTTTTATCCGTGTCAATCAGTGTAAATCCGTGGCTGAATTATTTGGTTGCGGTTTCGCAGCGCTTGGAAAACCAATGGTTAAAACTCTTAATATTTGACAATGATTTTCATATTTTTTAAATTTTTTCATTCTTGTATCCTTCAGGAGGGAGCATGAAAATCAACTTCAATGGTTCGCCCAATCCGACTGTCGGCGTTGAATTAGAGTTGCAGATCCTCGATCCGGAGACAAAAAACCTGGTCTCCGGCGCCCAGCAGATTCTGGCAAAAACCGACGATCCCGACCATGTCAAGGCGGAGCTGATTCAATCCACAATCGAATTAAACACGGATGTTTGCACTAATATTTCGGCTGTTCGAACGGATTTAACGGAACGATTAAATTCACTCCTTTCACTTTGCGACCAGCTTGGATATGAAGTGGCTTGCGTGGGCACACACCCTTTTGCCAAGTGGTCTGAGCAGGATATCACCCCTATAGAGCGCTATCATGCGCTCATTGATCGCTGCCAATGGCCGGCGAGACGGCTGATGATTTTCGGTTTGCATGTTCATGTCGGGATTGCAAGCGGGGAAAAAGCCATTGCGATTTTCAATTCGCTTTCGACATTTATCCCTCACCTTTTGGCCTTGTCTGCCAGCTCACCCTTTTTTGACGCTGCTGATTCAGGGTTGGCTTCTACTCGGGTGAAAATATTTGAAACCCTGCCAACTGCGGGATTGCCGTACCGGCTTATAAATTGGGCGGAATTTCAGCGTTTTATGATTACGCTGGTAAACGCAAAAGCCATTGAAAGCGTTCGTGATGTATGGTGGGATATTCGTCCGCATCCGGGGTTTGGAACTGTAGAGCTTAGGGTCTGTGACGGCTTACCGACTTTGGATGAAGTGTTTGCGCTCACGGCTTTTATTCAGGCGTTGGTGGTTTGGCTCGGCGAGCAATACGACGAAGGGCAGTATTTGCCCGTTCATCGCCACTGGATTATCCGGGAAAACAAATGGCGCGCGGCGCGCTGGTCAATCGATTCGGAAATTATTATCGATGAGGAAGGGGCGCTCCAGCCCCTCACCGAAGCGATTGACGAACTGCTGCAAACACTTGAACCCGTCTCCAAACGGTTGGGAAGCTACGATGACATGATGCAGATTCGAGAGATCATGAAAGTCGGTCCGAGTTATAAACGCCAAAGAAAGATTTTTGAGGAGACAGGGGACTATAAGAAAGTGATGGAAGCGGTTGTGCAGGAATTAAGAGAAAACAAAAAGATTGTGGCTTAATAGTTTTCATAGATTTGATTTTAATGCCGGTCCTTCAACTTTGAATGGCCGGTTTTTTATTTCTAACAAATTTGGAGAGCTCAATTGGCAGAATCAAAGCAAAAACTAACACATTTCGATGAAAAAGGCCGGGCTAAAATGGTTGAGGTTTCGGCGAAAGCTGACACTTTGCGGGAGGCAGTGGCGCGTGGATTTGTCCGTGTATCCGAAGAAGCTTTAGACCTGATAAAAAAGGGCAATCTTAAAAAAGGCGATCCTTTGGAAGTCGCGCGGATTGCCGGAATTATGGGTGCAAAAAGGACGCACGAGCTGATCCCGCTGTGCCATCCTTTGCTGTTAACCAACATCGAAGTCAATTTGAATTTAACTGAAAGCGGGATTGAAATTGAAAGTAGAGTCGTTTGTGTCGGCAAGACCGGTGTGGAAATGGAGGCGCTTACCGCAGTTTCCGTAGCAGCATTAACAATTTACGATATGTGTAAAGCGGTCGATAAGAAAATGACGATCGGTGACATTTTTTTGGTTAAAAAGAGCGGCGGCAGGAGCGGTAGGTTTGAAAGGTCTGCCGTGAAGAAATATAAATAATAATCGAAGATTTTTACAATCTACCTATGCTCTCATAAAAAATGAGGAAATCAAGCCACCGATTTTCGTGTTGATTTTGGTCATAATTTTCCTTATCATATAATCCTTTTGGACAAGAAAAAGTTGCAAAAATCAAAGGAGAAATAACTTGAGCATTACAATCAAAGGAAAAGTACATAAATACGGCAGCAACATCGATACGGATGTGATTATTCCGGCACGGCATTGTGTGAGCATCAAAGAAGAGTACCTGGCTGCCCATTGCTTAGAGGATTTGGATAAAGACTTCGTGAACAAAGTTCAGCCGGGCGACATTTTGATGGCTGAAAATAATTTTGGCTGCGGCAGCTCACGGGAAAACGCGCCGATTGCAATTAAAGGTGCAAAAGTCGGTTGTGTGGTCGCTAATTATTTTGCGAGAATTTTTTACCGAAACGCCATAAATATCGGCTTGCCCATTCTTGAGTGCCCGGAAGCCGTTTCCGGAACCGATGCTGATGATATCCTTGAAATCGATCTGGAGTCGGGTAAGATTTTTAATAAAACGAAGAACCAAACTTTTCAAGGCGCGCCGTTTCCGGAAACCATGCAGGAAATTATGAATATGGGCGGTATGGTTAATTATGTAAGAAATCGATTGTCAAGTGAAACGTGAGAAGTGAAAACGTGAGATGTGAAAAGTGAAACGTGAGACGTTAAAACGCCACAATAATTATCTCACGTTTGACATTTCACGTTTGACGTACTTCATGTCTGCTTAGACCATTAGAACTACGAATAGAAGGCCATTTCAACTTTCAAGGAGTTTTAAATGAGTGCAAATGATGTTGTTTTCTTATCGGGCGTAAGAACCGGTTTTGGAACTTTTGGCGGTGCTTTGAAAGATTTAAGTGCGATCGATTTGGGTACAATTGTCGCTAGGGGTGCACTTGAGAAGTCAGGTGTAAAACCAGATGACATAAACCATGTGGTTTTTGGAAACGTGCTGCAAACTTCCGCGGATGCGATTTACATGGCCAGGCACATTGGCTTGAAGAGCGGGGTGCCCGTTCCCGTCCCGGCATTGACCGTGAACCGTCTTTGCGGTTCGGGATTCGAAGCGATTGTCCAGGGCGCAAGGATGATTAAGCTTGATGAAGCTGACTTTGCTTTAACCGGCGGAACTGAAAGTATGAGTCAGGCGCCCCATATTATTCGCGGCGCCCGCTGGGGCCTGAGATTGAATCAAGGGAAGATGGAAGATTATTTGTGGGAGGCGTTGCTGGATCCGTACTGCGACTGCCAGATGGCCATGACCGCAGAGAACTTAGCAGATAAGTACGGCATTAGCCGTGAGGAGACCGATATTTTTGCCCACACCAGTCAAATGCGGGCAAAGAAAGCCTGGGATTCCGGACGGATGGCAGAGGAAATTGTGCCGGTTGAGCTGAAAAGCAGAAAGGGGACAACCATTTTTGAAAAAGATGAACATATGCGTCCGGAGACGACTTTGGAAGGGTTGGCCAACCTTGCCGCTTATTTTAAAAAGGACGGTACAGTTTCGGCTGGAAATGCGAGCGGAATCGTTGACGGGGCTGCTGCTTTAGTTTTAACTTCGATGGCGAAAGCGGAAGAGAGAGGGTTAAAACCTCTGGGCCGGCTCGTTTCCTGGGGAAATGTCGGCGTTGAACCGTCGATCATGGGCATCGGCCCGGTGGACGCCAGCAAGATTGCTCTGGAAAAAGCCGGATTGACGGTTGAGCAAATGGATTTGGTAGAGATCAACGAAGCTTTTTCACCGCAATACCTGGCTGTTGAAAAAGAATTAGGCCTCGATAGAGAAAAAACCAACGTAAACGGTGGCGCAATTGCAATCGGCCATCCTTTGGCCGCAACGGGGGTTCGGTTAACTTTAACGATTCTTTATGAGCTGCGCCGCCGGGGTGGAAAGTATGGCTTGGCTTCTGCTTGCATCGGCGGTGGCCAGGGCATGGCGGTTGTGGTTGAGGCTTTTTGATTTAGCTTCACCTGAAAATTACAAAAAATTTAAAGCCACTGATTAGCACAGATTTTTTAGGACTTTATTTTTTTAAAATCCTATAAAAAGTCAGTGTTTCTTGCGTACTACAAACTTGCAACATTGTGTTTTTTAGCAAAGTTTTCTCGGCTGGAATTATGTGAACAAGGATATTTAGCCACAGATTTACCCCATTAGATAAAGATATCCACTTACCGGAAAACATCAAAGACTCTTATCTAACGGGGTGAACACTGATAAAACACTGATTTAAAATCTAACTTTTGAAGCCACTTTTTTTCAAAAAGCTGTTACTGAGAGGCTCTGATATTGATAAGTCACCACAAGTAAAATTGAAACGCTCAACCCAACGATTTCATAATTTTGTTTTTTCAGTTTCATAGTCTAAACTCAATTTATCCGTGTCAAATCAGTGTTAACCCCGTTAGATAAAAACATCAGCTAAACAGAAAACCTAAAAACTCTTATCTAACGGGGTTAATCCGTGGCTAAAGTTAATTTATCTTTTGATTGCGACTTCGTCGCGCTGTGTTTATCCGTGGCTGAAGTCGTTGTAGCAACGAGGTGTAGGTGTTGAATCGATCACCACTATTTGCAAGAGAAACTTTTCTAAATGTGATAATTATTTTGGAGGATTTATGGCAATAAAAAAGGTAGGCGTCATTGGCGCCGGTTTGATGGGGTCCGGCATTGCTCATGTAGCGGCTGCTGCGGGTTATGAAACCGTAGTTCGAGAAGTATCTCAGGAATTGCTGGACAAAGGGTTGTCTCGAATCGATGGGTTTCTTTCTAAGTCCGTCGAAAAAGGCAAACTGACTTCCGAACAAAAGGCAGCGACTTTAAAGAATCTAAGCGGCACCATTCAATTAGAAGGTTTAAAAGACTGCGATTTGATAATTGAAGCAATCACTGAAGATATCAAATTAAAGCAAGAGACATTTGGTACTTTAGATAAAGTATGTTCCGCGTCCACGATTTTTGCGAGCAACACTTCATCTCTGACCGTTACCGAAATGGCCGCCGCGACAGAACGACCTGATAAATTTGTCGGGTTGCATTTTTTTAATCCTGTGCCAATTATGAAATTGGTAGAAGTGGTCCGCACAATACAAACGAGTCAAGAGACTTTTGACGCTGCTTTTGAATTTGCAAAATCGGTTGGCAAGGTGCCGATTGCCTGCAAAGACAATTCTGGTTTCGTCGTGAATCTCCTTTTGGTGCCTTACTTGATTGGTGCAATTCGCGCCGTCGAAAATGGCGTAGCTTCAATTGAAGACATCGATAAAGGTATGACCCTTGGCTGCGGTTACCCGATGGGTCCGTTGACCCTGCTTGATTTTGTCGGGCTTGATACAACTTATTATATTGCCAATATTATGTTTGATGAATATCGTGAACAGCAGTATGCGCCGCCGCCGCTTCTGAAAAAGATGGTGCAAGCCGGTTTCTATGGACGAAAATCAGGTAAGGGTTTTTACGATTATTCAGGCGAGAAGCCTGTACCGAATGATCTGGGGATATAGATTTAGAGTTTCGAGTTCCGAGTTTCGAGGTGGGAAATTTTCAACCCAGAACCCGAAACTCGGAACCATTGCTTTAAGGAGAATAAATGGCTTATAAAAACATCCTGTTTGAAACCAAAGATAAAATAGCAACCATAACCGTCAATCGTCCGGAAGCGCTGAACGCACTCAATTGGCAGACGATGCAGGAAATCCACGCGGCATTTTCAAGTGTTAAAGAAGGCTATGAGATTGGCGGCGTGATTATCACCGGGGCGGGAGAAAAGTCTTTTGTTGCTGGTGCGGACATTAAAGAACTTGCCACAAAAGATCCAGTTGGTGCAAAAGAATTCTCTTTGGCGAGTCAGGAAATTTTACATTTCATCGAGCATTTCCCCAAGCCGGTCATTGCTGCGGTGAATGGCTTTTGCCTGGGGGGCGGCTGCGAGCTGGCAATGGCTTGTCACATGCGGGTTGCTTCTGAAAACGCAAAATTCGGCCAGCCGGAAGTGAACCTGGGACTGATCCCGGGCAATGGCGGTACGCAGCGTTTGCCCCGTTTGGTTGGCAAAGGCAGGGCGATTGAGCTGGTTCTAACGGGAAATATGATCGACGCACAGGAAGCCTACCGAATTGGTTTGGTCAACAAAGTGACTCCTCAGGAAGAACTCATCGCCGCAGCGCAAAAAATTCTAAAAACAATCATGACCAAAGGCCCGGTGGCTGTAAAACTCGGTTTGGAGGCGGTCAACCATGGATTGGAATTAAGCTTAGACCAAGGTGTGCAGTTAGAGTCTAACTTGTTTGGTTTGTGTTTTTCAACCGCAGACATGAAAGAAGGCACCCAAGCTTTTATCGAGAAGAGAAAAGCCGATTTTAAAGGCAAGTAGCTCATTCAGGAATCATCTATGACCGAGTTTAAGGAAAGCGATTTGATCTACGATTGGAATCTTCACAATGAAAGCAGATTCCAGCCGGACCCACCCATCGAATTTGACGACGAAACGCTCAGGGATGGCCTGCAGTGTCCATCTGTAACCGATCCGCCAATCGAGGAAAAAATTGAAATTTTACATTTGATGGATGACCTGGGGATTCACGCGGCAAATTTGGGTTTGCCAGCGGCAGGCCCACGGGCGGTTGAGGATGTTACCCGGCTGGCAAAAGCGATAGTTGATGGAAAGCTGAACATTACCGGCAATTGTGCCGCAAGAACCGTTGAAGCAGATGTTGTTCCGATTGTGGAAATTTCCCAGAAGGTCGGCTTAGCGCTTGAGGCCTGCACGTTTATTGGCTCTAGTCCAATTCGCCAGTATTCTGAAGAATGGGATATCGATTTCCTGGTACGCCAAACGGAAGCAGCGGTTAAATTTGCCGTAAATCAAGGTTTGCCTGTAATGTACGTTACAGAAGACACCGTTCGGGCACACCCGGATGATATTCGAAAGCTTTACACCACTGCTATCAACGCCGGCGCCAGGCGAGTTTGTGTTTGCGATACGGTAGGTCATATTACCCCGACGGGGGTTAAGAATTTAGTTACGTTTGTTCGCGAAGTAGTTGAGTCGACCGGCGAAGAAATAAAGATCGATTGGCACGGGCATCGGGATCGTGGTTTTGCGATTTCAAACACTTTCGCTGCTATTGAAGCCGGCGCAAACCGCGTACATGGATGTGCGCTTGGAGTCGGAGAAAGAGTTGGAAATACTCCCTTAGATTTGATTTTAGCAAACTGTAAATTGAACGGCTGGATCGACAATGATTTATCGAGGCTTAAAACCTACTGCCAAAAAATTTCCGAAGCCCTGAATGTGCCGATTCCACCAAACTACCCGGTTATTGGCGAAGACGCATTTCGAACCGGCACGGGTGTTCATGCTGCTGCGGTCATTAAAGCAGAAAAAAAGGGGGACAAGTGGTTGGCCGATAGGGTTTATTCGGGAGTTCCAGCCGAATGGTTTGGCTGCGAGCAGGTCATTGAAATTGGGCCGATGAGCGGTGAGTCAAATGTGATTTACTGGCTAAAGAAAAGAAACCTGGAGCCGAAAAGAGAATGGATAGACGCAATTTTTAAGAAAGCGAAGTCTTCAAATCGTTTGCTTAGAGATGAAGAAATCTACAAAATCATCGAGGGAAAAGCTTAACACCTTAATGCAGAACCCACCCCATTCCGATCGACGTAGACAAAATCGCAGGTCTAAACCCACCTCCCCTTTAACCGCCTCCAGCCTTTTTGGAAAAAGGAAAAATATCCGCAGAGACGAAGACAGTCTGACCCAGCCTTATGTTGATCTCTATAGCTTTTCGTCGGTTTTAAGTGTTTTGGTCACCCTAATTCTATCGGTAACGGACGCAATTTTTACTTTAAAGTTAATTAGTTTGGGGGGGAGTGAATTGAATCCGTTTATGGATTTTTTTTTGCAGCTGGGGCCAATCCCGTTCCTGACCGTAAAATGCATATTGACGGGCACCTGCCTGGTATTTTTTTTAGTTAATAAGAATCGGGTGATATTTTGGGGGCGTCTGAGAGTAAAGCTTTTGCTGGTTTTCTCTCTATTATTATACGTTACCTTGATTCTTTACGAGTTAGCTTTATTGTCCTCCACCTAATAAAGGTGGGACACCATGATCAAAGTCAGAAATAGCTTCTTCGATTGTGTCATAAACGCTTAAAAACCAAAAAAACTCCAACACTTTAAAGACTTCAAAAACGTCAGGCGCCATTCTGGTTAGTTTTAAGTCGCCGTCATGTTCCCGAATTTCTTTAATCTTACTCAGAAATATACTCCAGCCGCGACTGCTAATGTAACCTACATTTTCCAGATCTATGATAATATTATAGGATTTTGTTTTTATAAGTGATTCGATGACTTTGTCCAGCTCATCGGAAGTTGTAAACTCAATATACCCACCTACCCTGATAACTGATATCGGTTTTTGAGAAACTGTTTCTTCAGCAGAGTTCATGTAACAAATTTTGAATTTAAACTTTAAAAATTAAGTACAGCAAACTAAGTTATTTGAGTATAAAATACAAGTTTTTTAGGTAAAAATACCAAGAAAGAACTTGCGTTTTTATACAATTTTCGCTTAACTTTGTGCGAGAATAGTAAACGAGCGCAATAAACTAAGACACTAACGGTCCGTGAAATTGCATAAATCTTATATGTTTTTAAGGGTCACTCGGTTTGTTCAAAGTATTTTTAAACTCGGCGCTGACGAGAAGCAGAGATCCTTTAAGGGATGAGCCGCCGGATCCTGCATTTGGATATGGACGCATTTTTTGCGGCTGTTGAACAATTGGATTTTCCACAGTATCGTGGAAAGCCGGTGATTGTAGGTGCAGATCCAAAGGGTGGAGCTGGGCGCGGGGTGGTCGCCACTGCCAGCTACGAAGCCAGAAAATACGGCGTTCATTCGGCCCTGCCTATTTCGCTGGCGTATCAACGCTGCCCGCACGCTGTTTACTTGCGCGGACGCTATGAGCGCTACTCGGAAATTTCCCGCCAGCTGATTGCCACATTAAATGAATTCACACCGGTTATCGAGAAAATAAGTATTGATGAAGCTTTCCTTGATATCACTAAAAGCCTTGCTCTATTTGGCAGCGCTGAAAAAATAGGCCATCAAATTAAAAAGCGAATTTACGACGACCTTGGGCTGGTTGCTTCCATTGGAATTGCACCTAATAAGTTCCTGGCAAAAGTAGCATCAGATTTGGAGAAGCCTGACGGCTTTGTGGTGGTAAAAGAAGGTGAGGAGAAGGAATTTCTTAAGTCTCTTCCGATTTCAAGGCTTTGGGGAGTAGGGAAAAAAACAGAAGCGGCTTTAAAGCAAATGGACATTGAGACAATTGGACAAATTGCTCACATGCCAGAGCAGGATTTGAGTCGAAGATTTGGTAAGTGGGGGAGTGCCCTCTGGAGACTCGCCAATGGAATAGACCCTAGATCCGTGAAACCCTGGGAGACGCAGAAATCGATCAGCCAGGAGACTACTTTTGACGAAGACACCGGTGACGAAGAAGCTATTCATAAAACACTGCTTGGTCTTGCCGAGTCTTTGTCCAGATTGATGCGCAAAAGCAAATTAAAGGGAAGAACTGTAACGCTAAAGATCCGGCTTGAAGATTTTTCTACGTTTACCCGCAGCAAGACCCTGTCCGATTTTGTCGATTCAACCCAAATCTTGAAAGGGGTGGCTATCGGCCTCTACAAGAAATTTAACAAAAAAAATATGAAAGTCCGCTTGTTGGGAATCGGTGTGTCACAGCTCAACTCGGTTTCAGGAGAGCAGCTCGGCCTATTTGAGCAGGAAGCGCCTTTGGATGCCAAGATGACCAAATTATTGGATTCGCTGCAAGATAAGTATGGCGAAGGTGCAGTTAAGCGTGCCTCGCTACTTGATAAAACTAAGCCTCAGTTTAAAGGCCCACATTAAACACCAGTGTAGTGTCCATCCATGAGACAGTTTTTTTTTATATGACATTTTTTTATTTTTTGAGATAGCTAAAACCATTTATTACAATGGGGCTAAGTATTTGATTTTTCTTCTCCAATTTACTTTTTACCACGATTAGAAAACTCTGGCATATCCATTGCCATTCAGGAGGTGAAATAACCGCCAACCAGAGGAGATGGAGATGCCAAAAATCAAAATTAATCCCGCCGTTGTTATTTTAGGACTTGCCGTTTCAAATTTTTTTATGGCCTGTTCGGATAAACTTGTTAATCACAGGCGTTTGAATGCCAACGAATATCAGGTTCGCCATGGAGATGTTCTTGAAATTAAATTTGATTATTACCCGGATTTCGATCAGACTGTGATCGTTGGGCCGGACGGTAAAACCTCATTTCAAGACCTTGAAGAATTGCAGGTCAAAGATTTGACAATAAGCGAGCTCAGACAAAACCTGATGAAAAAATACGGTAAAATGTTGGCATCGCCTGGTCTGCAAGTGAAAGTTCATGAGTCATCAAAATTTTCGATTTACGTCGGTGGACACATAAAAAAACCCGGCATGGTCAAGTTCAAAAAAGATCTTACCATTGTTCAGGGAATTCTTTTGGCCGGAGGGTTGAAAGATAAATCTAAAGGTAGTTATGAAATATTTGTCTTTCGCAATCGAGGTGAAGAAGGTGTGAAAATGTATAAATTTGAGATAGGTAAAAAAATAGGCGCTAAACAACTAAAAAGAAACTTTAAGTTAGCGCCTTATGATGTTGTGTTTATCATGGAGTCCAAGACTTCTAAGAAGAAAAACCGAAAATTGATATAAACAATGCTTAGTAATAAAATGAATACTTTGCCTAGTCTGCACTTGTTTTGTGAGGGTTCTTTACAAAAGGGTCCTTATAATGATTTGGATTATTTAAAAGCATCTAATGAGTTAGAAGTAAGTTTGGCAGACACTCATTCCGCCCCTGACGATTTGTCCGATGCCAAAGTGAGGTGCGGGGATCACGAGGTGCTTCCTCATTTGGATATGTTTTATGACAACTTAGCCAAATTAGATCCCGCAAGGCAATCCCGGGTGATTCTTTTTAATACACCTGCGGCAAAAGCCGGAAGTTCGAATCATATTATTGATTTCGCAAAAATTTTGTCTCGGTCTGGAAATCGAATACTTATGCTGGATTGTAATTTTAGAGCCGTCGGCTCTCAAAGCTTTTTTGACTTACCATCTGGTGCCGGCGTGGGTGATTATGTCGCTGGAAATGTTGGACTCGATAGGATAATAAATGAAAGCAGGCATAAGAATATATATTTTATAAAAAGCGGCCATTCAGTAGGCAACTCGGTTAGGCTTTTGATGTCAACAAAGTTTAATGAATTAATTGATAGGCTCAAATATGAGTTTGATTATATTTTGGTTAATTCTCCGCCTTATCGCGACTGCATTGACGCTTTTGTTCTAGCGAAATTTTTGCGACCCATCGTTTTGTTACTTCGGAGCCAAAGACAAGGTCACCATGATGATGTGAGCGATGTCCGTGCTGAATTGGGAGTACTTAAGTTGCCCGTCATGGAACTAGCTGCAGCTTAGGCTTCACAACGAAATTACCCCTTAACAAAGCAGTATTTGAACCATCGAAACTTTCAAACCACCTTTTTTCCGGCAGCGGACATTCCCTGGAGTAAATGGGAACATTGACATTTAATACGCAGATGCAATCTGGTACAATAGAAAATACAAGTTTTAGAGCATTTGGTGAAGTTTCTGGAAAACATAGCGGTGTGATTTCATATAACAGCGGAACAAATACAGTGACATTAAATCCCGACGCAAATTTTGTATTTGGTGAAAAGGTGCAGGTGGTTCTGACAGAAGATATAAGAACTGAAGGGAATTCAATTCCTTTGGCAGGTGGGTACAGTTGGCGATTTGCAATCGCACCATTATTAGGAGACGGGAATTATGAGTTAGATGCAACGAATTACGCTGTAGGGAAAGATCCGCTTGCGCTTGCGGTTGGTGAGTTCAACAACGATGTTTATACTGATTTCGTCGTTGCCAACAGTGCGGAAAATAGTGTAAGTGTTTTTAAGAACAATCAACGCGGTGGATTTGATCTGGCTGATACATACACAGTCGAATCAAATCCGCGGGGCTTAACTGTGGCTGATATTGATGCAGACGGTGATATGGATATAATTGTTGCAAATAATACATCCAATAATATTTCCGTACTCAAAAATCAGGGGAATGGGAGTTTTACAACTGTGTTGACCTATCC
>JADFPY010000081.1 GCA_022562085.1 candidate division KSB1 bacterium
GAAGAGAGCACGAAGACGCCGAACCTCCGAAGCCGCCAATGATATGACCAAGGAAGAAGAATCACAAGGAGTGTTTGTGATTAATGATGGTAAAGTTACATTTCATAAAGTAAAAACTGGCATCGCGGGCGACCGCTTTTTTGAAGTGATTTCAGGGTTAGAAGTTGGCAACGAAGTCGTAATTGGACCTTTTAAAGCGCTTCGACGTCTGCGCAACGAAGATCCGGTCAAGGTCGAGAAGAAGAAAAAGAATCGGGAGTAAATGTTTCGAGTTTAAAGTTTTTAGTTCCAATCTAATTTAGAATGGAAATAAAACTCGTAACTTTGACTCGAAACTGCAAACTATCTTCAAATAAGAGATGCAACTGATTTGGGAAAACATTGTTATCGCCTTAATGGCACTTTGGGCGAATAAACTGCGGTCATCATTAACGATCCTTTGTGTCATTATATCCATCATGTCCATTATCGCGGTCGTTTCTGTGGTGGATGGCATGGATTCGTACGTCAAGGAAAAAATTGCTTCGCAAGGGAGTAATGTTTTTACAATTAAGCGTGTCAATGAATGGGAAATTCTAACTGATTTCGATAAATTCCTCAAATCTCTGAAAAACCCTAAACTAACCCTGGATGATTTGGAAGCGCTCCGTCATGAAGTAACGCTTGCTGAATTTACGGATGCTTCAATCAGTCGCAATGAAAGAATTAAACGTGGCCGGCGGTTCGTGGAAGAAGTGGACATTCGAGGTCGTACCGAAGAATATTCTGCCATTGGCGAGTTTCCACTAGAAGAAGGCCGCCATATTATTAGAATTGATCGACTGCGGCGTAGGAATGTTTGCGTGTTAGGTTGGGACGTCGCCAACAGTTTGTTCCCTGAAGATGAACCCTTATTAAAGACGGTGAAAATTGCCGGTCGTCACTACACTGTTGTCGGTGTATGTGAAAAGAAATCCTCAATTCTCGGTTCAAATCAAAACGTCTTCGCCTTTATCCCAATCTCCACGTTTACGAAGCAATTTGGTTCGCGGCGGCGCTCATTTTCCATTCCGATACGAACGGCCAGCATGGAAACTTTCGAGGCGGCTCAAGAGCAAGCCCGGATAGCCATGCGTATTCGGCATAAACTAAAACCATCTGAAGAAGATGATTTTTACATTACAACTTCTGAGAATCTTGTCTCCTTATGGGAAAACATCAGTCGTGCGGTTTTTGGATCGTTGGTTGGTGTCGTAAGCATAACTTTAGTAGTCGGCGGCATCATTATCATGAATGTCATGCTGGTGGCGGTTTCTGAGCGAACTCGGGAAATCGGTATTCGCAAAGCCCTGGGTGCAAGACGGCGCCACATTATGTTGCAATTCATTATCGAGTCCGTGGTGTTGACAACAGCAGGTGCCGTCATCGGCATCGCCTTCGGCTTTACTGCGGCAAATCTAGTCGCGGCATTCACGCCTCTGCCTTATCGTATTGCATTGTGGTCGATCCTTGTTGCATTGGCCATTTCATTTGTCGTTGGTTTATTCTTCGGAGTCTATCCGGCGCGAAAAGCGGCTCGGTTAGACCCTGTAGAAGCATTGAGATATGAATAAAAAATATAAATCATACGAATGAAAAAAGAACAATCTAAATCTCGCGAAATCATCGTAGCGCAAGTTAATGAAGCCTTAAACGAAGCATGGTCCACTTTGCGCAGTCATAAAATGCGTTCCGGCCTGGTGATTCTGGGTGTCCTAATTGGCGTCGCAAGTTTGCTGGGAATGGTCGCGACGGTGTCTGGTCTCAACAACTTCATCCGCGATTCAATAAGCGCTGAAAACACGCCGATCTTGTCGCTGCAAAAAATTAACTTTCTGGCAGGTGAGGGGACAAAGGAATGGGAGAAGCGAAAGAACTTTACTATTGATGACGCCTTTGCTTTGGAGGAGCTGCCCCATGTACGCGGCGTCGAAGTTGAATACCAAAGAAGTGTGTCCGTAAAATATAAAGAACGAAAGGCAAACCTGATTCACATGATAGGTTCGAATCAACCGATTTTGCAAATCCAAAGTATGAATGTGGGCGAAGGCAGGTACTTCACAACCTTTGAGGAAGATCACCGCCGCAAGGTCGTCACACTGGGCGCGAAAGCTGCGAACTCTTTGTTCAAAAATGAAGACCCCATTGGGAAAAACATTCGGATTCAGGGTAGAGAGTACAAAGTCGTGGGGGTGTTTGAAGATAGAAAAACCATTTTCGGCGGCTTTGCCGAGAACTTTATGATCATTCCTTACACTGCTTTCGAACGTGATTTTTTGTTTCGCCGCCAGGGACTTGAGATTAACGTGATTGTGGATGACATGGCCTATGTGGACGAAGTTACGGAGAGCATGCGGGCATTGATGCGTATGCGGCGCAAAGTACCGCTGGCTGAGCCGGATGATTTTGCTATTATCTCAATTGATGCGGTCATCGAATTTACTCAAAATATCACCGACAAAGTTTCTCTGGCTTTGGTTGTGCTTTCTTCAATCGCGCTCATGGTGGGAGGCATCGGCGTGATGGTGATCATGTTGGTTTCAGTGACTGAACGTACACACGAAATAGGCATTCGCAAAGCCATTGGCGCAACCCGGGGCCAGATAGTATGGCAATTCTTAGTTGAGGCCGCCACCCTGTCCGGCATCGGCGGTATCCTGGGTATTCTGGTTGGAATTAGCCTGGCTTTACTTATCGCAAAATTGGTGGGATTCCCGTTTGTGCTGCCGCTTGGATGGCTTATTTTTTCGGTAGTAATCTCCGTAGGTATCGGACTCTTCTTCGGGATATTCCCGGCGCAAAAGGCGGCCAAACTCGATCCAATTGTGGCCTTGAGGTATGAGTGAGGCCATAAGGAATATAATGAAGTGATGATTGTCTAATGTGAAAGCCAAGCTCACAAATACATAAACTGCGCTGCAACATTTTAAATTTCGTAGACTCTAATACAAAAGATTGTTAATCAAATTAATAGAATAATTTTCAGTCGAAACTTTTTCAAAGAAGTTACGTTTTTAGAACAACAATTCTGATTTCGGCTATTAAAACCTCTCTACAAAATTTTTACAAGTAAACAGATTAGGAGCACATCATGTTTAAGTCTATAAAATCAGTATTATTCACTTTAACCATTTTGGCAATGGTAGCTAATATGTCTTATGCGCAAAATGGCAAAGTCTTGACTCTTGAAAAATGTATAGAAATGGGTTTAAAAAATAACTCGCAGTTTAAAATTGCCGCCTCTCAAGTGGATCGCTCGGGTGCAAACGTCATGGGGTCCTATTCAAGTATTTTGCCGCGAATTCAAACAACTTTTTCGTCCAGTAGACAAAAACAGGGAGATGCGACCTTTTTGGGTGATGTTCTGGTTGGCATCGATTCAACAACCGGTGAATCAATCGTTGAGCAACGTACCATAACTCAGGAAGGCTCCGAGAGAAATTCTCATTTCGCTCAAATATCTTACACGCAAACACTTTTCGATTTTGGGCGCAGCTGGAATTCAATCAAACAAGCGAAAGCCTCCTTTGAAGCCTCATCAAATAGCTTGACTTCAGCACGATATGATGTTTATAGCACCGTGAAACAACGTTACTTTGAGCTGCTCAAAGCCACTAATTTAGAGCGGGAATATAAATTAGCGGTCGATAGAAGCAATGAGCAACTGAACAGAACTCAGAGTATGTTCGAAATTGGTTCCGTAGCTAAGATCGATGTCTATCGCTCTGAGGTAACACTGGGAACCGATGAAATTAGTTATATTATTCAGCAAAATATTGTGAAGATTGCGCGGGCTAATTTGAATGTGGTCATGGGGCGCGATCCGGACACACCCCTGCAAATTGTGGAAGCCGGGGTTACCACGAATCCTTCAAAGTACCCGTTGGAAGAGGCGCTGACAATTGCCGAACAAAATAATCCCAACTTGAAGCGTTTTGAAAACGATATGCGCAGTGCTGAGTATGGTATGAAAATAGCAAAAAGTGCCTATTGGCCTTCATTTGGCATACAGGCAACCTATTCCAGAAACAACAGTGAATTTAATGGTGTTTACGGTGGTTTTGATAAAAACTTCAGTATTTCGTTAGGAGGGCAGGTCAGTTTTAATATTTTTAATGGATTCTCAGATGTAGCTGAGGCAGGCAGGCAAAGTGCAAATCATGCAATTGCAAAAGAAAGTTGGATCGCTGAAAACCGTCGTATGCATTTGAATGTCAAGCAGGCTATGATCAGCCTGCAGGCTTTCCATCAGATATCAGAAATAAATGTAAGAAATTTAAGAGCTGCCGAAGAGGAATACCGTTTAGCTCATGAAAGATACAGAGTCGGCGCCGGCACACAGTTAGAGGTTACGGAAGCACAAGTTTCTTTAACTCGTGCCAGAGTCACTTTAGTTAGGGCAAAGTATGATGCAATGATTGCCCAGGCCCAATTAGAAGCTGCAATGGGAATTATTGAACAAGATAATTAAATTCCTAAACGTTAATCTAAACTTTATAAGACAATGCTAATAAATATCAAATCTCTTGAAAAAATTTATAAATTAGGTACGGTCGAGGTCCCTGCTTTGCGCGGAATTGATCTCGGCATCGATTCTAATGAATATGTCGCGATTATGGGACCTTCCGGTTCCGGTAAATCTACTTTGATGAATATTATTGGGTGTCTTGATACGCCAACCGCGGGTTTGTACGATTTCGGCGGTGAGGATGTGAGCCAAATGAACGACGATCAATTGGCCTCCATCCGCAATAAAAAAATAGGATTTGTCTTTCAAACTTTTAACTTGCTGCCGCGCGCGACGGCCTTGCACAATGTGGAGCTGCCGCTGATTTACGCTGGCGTTCCTTCTTCGCAAAGAAAGGATTTAGCACGGACAGCTTTGGAAAGCGTGGGGCTTGGCGACCGCGTCGATCATAAGCCAAACGAACTTTCCGGGGGGCAGCGCCAGAGAGTGGCAATTGCCCGGGCGCTGGTAAATAATCCCTCGATCATTTTGGCTGATGAACCCACAGGAAACCTGGATACCAAGACCGGCGAAGAAATCATGGAAATTGTTCAATCGCTTTACGAGCAGGGTAACACGGTTATACTCGTGACACATGAAGCATACATTGCAGAGCATGCCAACCGGATTATTCGCCTGCGCGATGGTTTAATAGAGAGCGATGAGATTAAGAAAAACGGAAAACATTTAAATTAAATAATATTTTCTCCTACACGGACTTGTACCCCTTTCATTGAGGGATTTGACAGACTGTGTGAAAAGCCCTCAAAACTGCAACGCTTATTGAGCAGTCATTAATTCTCCATTATTTACTAAGCAGTTTCCTTCCTAACTCCTTAAAATTAAATAAATTCAACAAAATATATCGAAAAAGTTTTGCTTGATTATGACGTAAAAAATCTGTATTTTTTTGTCCTAAAACTCAATAAGGCAAACTTAAAACTTAAAAAACTTTTAATCGGTGGATGACCAGTTTAAACTTCTTCTTCAAGAGTGGAGACGGCTAATTGACCAAAGGTTATTCCAGGTTCTGGATGGACATCATCCACCGATTTTGTATGATCCGATCCAGTACGTTTTAGAGGCAGGCGGAAAACGGATTCGGCCAATTCTATTGGCCCTTTCGTGCAAAGCAGTGGGTGGCAATCTTGATACTTGTTGGGATGCTGCTGTTGCAGTTGAATTGCTGCACGACTTTACTTTGGTGCATGATGACATTATGGACCGCGACGATACCCGGAGAGGACGGGCGACGGTACATAAAAAATGGGATTCGGATATCGCTCTTCTTGCCGGTGACGGGCTTGTTGCGCTAGCCTTTCAATCTTTGCTGCGAACCCAATCTTCGAAAATTCACCAATTAGCCAATGTTTTTACCGATGGGGTCGTCGAGCTTTGCGAGGGCCAGGCTCTTGATTTAGAATTTGAAACGAATGGAGATGTGAATCTCAATGATTATTTAGTTATGATCGGAAAAAAGACGGCGCGGCTTTTAAATGTTTCAGCGAAACTTGGCGGCGTTATCGGCGCCGGCAATGAAAAGGAAGTGCAAGCATTGGGAAACTTCGGTTATAATTTGGGCTGTGGTTTTCAAATTCAAGATGACTTGCTGGACATCACCTCTGATGAAGCCATAATGGGTAAAACTTACGGCAGCGACGTCATGCGAAAAAAACAAACCTACTTGTTAGTACACGCTTTATCCAAGGCCGATTCAAATATAAAAGAAAAATTGAGATTTTTGTTGACGAAACCGGAAATTAATCGAGCGCAAATCAACGAAGTTAAATCCCTCTTTGAAAAAGCCGGCTCAATTGAAGCAGCAAAGTCCGCAATTAACGATTATATTCTTTCCGCACAAAGTAATCTCGATGAACTTCATTCGACTCAAGGTAAGGAGTTGCTGTTAAGCTTTCTGAAGTACGTCTCAACTCGTAACGCATAATTAATCGGTTACTTTTCTATACAGATGGAAATGGATATTCTATTATTCTGTTTGATGGGCGGTATTGTTTCTGCCGACACGGACTCAGCTTGGCAATCAATGGTATCCCAGCCCTTGATCGCTTGCTCGATTGCCGGTATGTTGATGGGCGATTTGGCTTTGGGATGTGTGGTCGGGGTGTTATTACAGTTACCCTATTTGGTGGAGCTGCCAGTCGGCGGAGCAAGGGTTTCTTTAGGAAACTTGGCGGCGTTCATTTCCGCAGGTCTGGTCGTGAAACTTAACCAGGTTTTTCCCGATCAGACTAATTCGATTTTATTGTTTGCGATTTTGTATGCTGTGGTACTGAGCCGCGTATCTATTCCATTGCAGAATTGGAGCCGTCGCTTGAATCTGATTTTAGTGATCCAGGCAGACCTCGCGGCTGAAAATGGAGATATGGCTAAAATTTCGCGGCTGAATTACTTTGGAGTTCTTAATTCATTGTTTTTTGGTATTTTATTTTCTGCTATTTCCTTTTTTTTAGGTAAATATATTGTGCAATCCGCTGTACTCAGTTTTCCGTTTCAAATAAGCTTGCCGTTTCTAAAGCCGACACTCTTGGGTGCTGGTTTGGGAGCTATGTTTTGGCTGTTTCTGAAAAGAACGACCTTTCGGTACACTTTGATGGGAACGGTGATGTCGGCGATTGCTTTGTTAATTGTCTGGATATACTAATCGATATGGTCCGTTTAGAACCGTTTGATTTTATTCGAATAATTTATCGCTCGTTTTATATTCAGGCCGCTTGGAATTCTGAACGAATGTTGGGCCTAGGTTATTGCTTTTGCTTGGTGCCATTTATTAAAAAGGCTTTTGCTAAAGGTGAGGACCGGGCCAAGTTTCTCAAAAGGAATTTACAGTTTTTTAACACGCACCCTTATATGGCGACCTGGATCCTGGGTGCAATAATAAAATTGGAAGTAGAGTCGATTCACGGGGCTAAGTTCGACGCGAAACAACTTGACCACTTCAAAAAACGCATGAGTGAATCGTTAGCAGCAATTGGAGACCAATTATTCTGGGGCAAACTTAAACCGATTGCGGCCATGCTTGGCCTGGGACTTACCCTTTATAATAAAGCGCTTGGCTTATGTGCATTTCTTTTTTTGTATAATTTGCCTCATTTTTATATGAGGGTAAAGGGGCTTCTAACTGGATACAAACTTGGATTTGATCTTGCAAAATTTGCCTCTTTGAGTAAGTACAAAGGGGTTTTTGTCAACCTTGATAAGTTCGCTGCTTTATTCACAGGAGTAATGATAAGTATATTTGGGTTTTCAGATTTTATAACAAATTTTCCGGAAGGAGCGGCATTTTTAACCGGACTTCTCTTGATGCTGGTTTTGTTAAAATTGAATGTCTCAGTTCCTGTTGCATTAATGGTTCTGATTTTGGGTAGTACGGTTGTCGGTGGATTAATTTATTAGAATTTCAGATGGTTCAAAAAGTTGTTCAAGTCAAAAATAAACTGGGAATTCATGCAAGACCGGCATTGCTTTTTGTCAACACGGCCGCGAAATTTGAGGCTGATGTTTACCTTGGCAGGGACAATCATGAAGTGAATGGAAAGAGTATTATGGGGGTGATGATGTTAGCTGCGGAAATGGGAAGTAAATTGACCATCACTGTAAAGGGCCAGGATGAAAAGGAAGCGATAAAAGCGCTAATTGATTTAATCGACAACAAGTTTAATGAAGAGTAGGTTTGTTTTAAGTGGCCGTTAAAAATAATAAAATCAAATGTAAATACCTTTTGAAGGGTGTTCCTGCATCGCCAGGTATAGCTATTTCAAAAGTATTTAAGCTTAAAAGCGAATCAATCAGTATTGATCCAACAATCGTAGACGATTCAAGTGTAGATACTGAAGTTGAGAAATTTGTGAAGGCCGTTGAAAAGTCAAAGAGCGAGTTAAAGTCTTTGCAGAGCAAAGTGGTTCGCAAGGTAGGCCTGGAAAATGCAAAAATATTTGATGTTCATCAACTTTTACTTGAAGATAGTGTGATTATTGAGGAAACGATTCATAGTATAAAAAAAGAAAATAAGAGTGCTGAATTTGCATTTTTTCATATTATGCAAAAATATGAGAACACTTTGAATGGAAGCTCTACTAACCATTTTCAAAACCGAAGCTCTGATTTAAGGGACGTTAAAAGAAGGGTGATTCGACATATTCAAGGAGACCGCACCGATCAATTGAATCAACTTTCCGGATCAGCCGTCATTGTAACGAATGATTTAACGCCTTCAGATGCAGTCATGCTGGAAAAGCGGAAAGTCTTGGGATTTGCAACTGATTTAGGTGGCCGGACTTCTCATGCGGCTATCATGGCCCGCTCAATGGAAGTGCCGTCAGTGGTGGGACTTCGGCGGATTTTCAACCTTGTTGAGGAAGGAGATCGAATTGTCATCGATGGCAACGAAGGCAAAGTGCTCATCCAGCCAGATGAAAAGACTATAAACCACTATCGGAAATTGCAGGAAAAGTATTATGATACGAATCGAAAGCTGGACGAAATTCGCGATCTAAAATGTCTAACTATCGATGGTAAGGAAATCGAGCTTTCAGCAAATTTAGAGTTCAGTGACGAAGCGGAGTCGGTAAAATCACATGGGGCAAAAGGCGTTGGACTCTATCGCACCGATTATATTTACCTTACAAAAAAGGAATTACCAACTGAAGAGGAGCAATTTCAGGAATACAGAAAAATTGTAAAAAAGATTTCCCCGGATTCTGTCATTATTCGTACTATGGATTTGGGCGGTGATAAATTACCAAAATCCTTTTTGATTCCGCCTCAGGAAAATCCTTTTTTGGGTTGGCGCGCGATTCGAATTTCCCTGGAAAGAAAAGATATTTTTAAAACCCAATTACGAGCAATCCTGAGAGCCAGCGGAGCTGGGAATGTAAAAATCCTTTTTCCCATGATTTCCGGATTAGATGAGGTTCATGAATGTAAAAAAGCACTAGAGAACGCAAAATCGGAACTGCAAAAAGAAGGCATTAAATACGACCTTGATATTGAAATCGGTGTTATAATTGAAGTCCCATCTGCTGCTCTGTTAGCCGACAAAATAGCTAAGGAAGTAGATTTTCTTAGTATTGGAACAAACGACCTTGTCCAGTACCTGTTAGCTGTTGATCGTGGAAACGAACGCATTGCCTATCTGTATCAGCATCTGCATCCGGCAATTCTGAGAATGATCAAACAAATCATTATGGCCGGCCATCAGGAAGGTGTTTGGGTTGGTATGTGCGGTGAAATGGCCAGCGACCCGCTATCCACTTTGATTTTAATCGGTATGGATTTAGATGAATTTAGCGTGAGTCCGATAGCGGTTCCGGAAATAAAAAAGATTATTCGTTCAACGGAGTACCGCGAAGCGGCTCGAATTGCCAAGAAGGTTCTGCAATTTGACAGGCCCTCGGAGGTGGAGCGGTTTATGACCAAAGTTGTACGGAAAAAGTTTAAGAATTTGATTTTTTGAGAAAGAATGACAAATATAAATAGAACGGAAATTGCAAAATTTGATGCAGACGGAATGTTGCAGAAGATCCTTGAGTTTCCCGAACAACTGAAGCATGCGCTCGACCTTGCCAGGTCTACCAAGGTTTCTTTAAATAACGAAAAAATTCAAAACATATGTGTCTGCGGAATGGGCGGCTCAGCCATTGGCGGAGACCTGGTTCGGTCCTGTTTGAATAATCAGTTGAATATCCCCTTTTTTGTGAATAGATATTATCAGGTGCCTAATTTCATAAATGAAAGCTCATTGGTGATTGTATGCAGTTATTCGGGAAATACCGAAGAAACGTTAGCCGCTTATGAAGATGCCTATCAAAGAAAAGCGCAAATTATCTGTGTGACCTCCGGTGGAACCTTAGGCGATAAAGCAGCCTTGAATAACCACCCGATTTTTTCAGCGCCACCGGGATATCCACCAAGAGCTGCCCTGGGTTATTTATTGGTTCCGATCCTCTATTGCTTGTTTTTAACCGGACAGATCGCGAATCCTGAATCAGATATTTTAGAAACAATCGAAGTTCTCGAGAATTTAGCAACTGAATATGATCCGGATGAAAAAGATAATTTTGCGAAACAAATCAGTCGTTCGCTAAAAGGCAAAATTCCGTTGGTTTACGCCTCGATAGCTGGATTTGAACCTGTGACCTGGCGCTGGAAGGGCCAACTTTCGGAAAACAGTAAAGTCCTGGCTTTTTCTAATGTGTTCCCTGAGCTTAATCATAATGAGGTGATGGGTTGGGGGCCTTTGGATGATCTTAATAATAAATTCAAAATCATTTATTTAAAAGATCGGGATGACCATTCTCAAATTACCAAACGAATGGAATTGACTCGAAAAATCGTTGAAAAGCACACGGGTGATTCTATCATAGAAATCAAAAGCCGGGGAGAATCTTTACTGACTCGTATATTTTCATTGATTTATTTGGGTGATCTGGTAAGTTTGTACCTGGCCGTAGAGAATCAAGTCGACCCGACATCGATTGAAAACATCGATTTCTTGAAGCAAGGCTTGTTGGCGGCTTAGCAGATTTTTATTTTTAAAAAACGTTATAATAAATTGAAATCACATTCTAAATAATTGAAAGGAGTCATTCATGTCCTCCATGATTTTCACGTCTGAATCTGTAACTGAAGGACATCCGGATAAACTTGCCGATCAAATTTCCGATGGTGTTCTCGATGCGATTCTTGAAGAGGATCCCTTTGGAAGAGTCGCGTGTGAAACCTACGTCACCACCGGCATGGCGATGGTTGGCGGCGAAATCACTACTAAAACCTATGTTGAAATTCCAAATTTAGTTCGTGGAATTATTAAAGACATTGGTTACACGGACGCCAGTTTTGGATTTGATTATTTGACCTGCGCTGTGCTCAACACTATTCAGCAGCAATCTCCTGATATTGCGTTGGGAGTAGACAAAGATGGGGCGGGCGATCAGGGAATGATGTTTGGTTATGCGTCTAATGAAACACCGGAACTGATGCCTTTGCCGATTATGCTTGCTCATAAACTATGCATGCGTTTGGCAGAAGTGCGCAAGACTGGCACGCTTCCTTATGTCAGACCGGATGGGAAGTCGCAGGTGAGCGTTCGTTATGAAGACGGCAGGCCTGTAAAAGTGGATACGGTTGTTATTTCAACTCAGCATGACCCTGACGTTGATCAGCAAACTATACATAATGATATTGTCACTAAAGTTATCAAGCCTGTCATCCCCAGCGATTTCTTTGATGAAAGCAGTATTATTTATCATATCAACCCAACCGGCCGGTTTGTAGTCGGCGGTCCCCATGGCGATACCGGCTTAACGGGAAGAAAAATTATTGTGGACACTTATGGAGGATACGGACGGCACGGCGGCGGCTCGTTTTCCGGAAAAGATCCAACGAAAGTTGATCGCTCCGCAACTTATGCCGCTAGATATATCGCGAAGAACATCGTGGCGGCCGGGCTCGCAGATAAATGTGAAATTCAATTAGCCTACGCAATCGGTGTGGCGGCGCCGGTTTCAATTTGTGTCGAATCATTTGGAACGGGAAAAATTCCTGATGAGGAAATTGCCAATCGTGTTGCAAAGACTTTCAATTTAACCCCAAAGGGAATTATAGAAATGCTCGATCTGCGCCGACCGATTTATAAGAAAACCGCTGCTTACGGGCATTTTGGCCGCGATGAAGATGGGTTTACTTGGGAAAAAACGGACAAGGCGAAAGACTTAGCCGAGGGCTAAGATGTTGAAATTTGAAATAAAATTTGAATCATCGATTAATTAACAGGAGGTTTTGTGAATTACGATATAAAGGACATTAACTTAGCACCGGAAGGGAAGAGGAGAATTGAATGGGCCGAGAATGACATGCCGGTTCTGCGACAGGTTCGTGAAAAATTTGCCCAAGAAAAGCCGCTGGAAGGCAAAAATATGTCTGCGTGTTTGCATGTGACAGCAGAAACAGCAAATCTGGCCCGCACGTTAAAAGCAGGAGGTGCGAACTTGGTTTTATGCGCATCGAACCCTCTTTCAACTCAGGACGACGTTGCTGCATCTTTGGTTAAAGACTATGATATCCCGGTTTTTGCGATTACCGGCGAGGATAATGAAACTTACTACCAGCATATAAATACCGCCATTGAGCATAAACCTGTTGTGACCATGGATGACGGTGCAGATTTGGTTTCCAAGATTCTTTCGGATTACCCTGAAATTAGTGCGAATGTGGTCGCCAGTATGGAAGAAACAACTACCGGTGTGATTCGGCTGCGAGCGATGGAGCGGGATGGCGCGCTTAAGTTTCCGGTAATCTCGGTGAACGACGCCGTAACTAAGAATCTTTTCGATAATCGGTATGGCACGGGTCAGTCAACCATAGATGGAATTATTCGTGCCACAGACATTTTATTGGCGGGTAAGAATGTTGTTGTGGTGGGCTTTGGTTGGTGTGGAAAAGGTGTTGCCATGCGGGCAAAAGGTATGGGTGCGAATGTAATTGTGACCGAAGTCGATCCGGTACGTGCTCTTGAAGCCGTCATGGAAGGGTATCGCGTGATGTCCATTAAAGAAGCTGCACAAATCGGCGATCTCTTCGTAACGCTAACTGGCGATATTCACGTGATTCGTAAAGAGCACTTCGCTTTAATGAAAGATGCGGCGGTCGTTTCAAATTCCGGCCACTTTAATGTTGAGTTGGATATTGAAGGCTTAACTGAGCTTGCAAAAGAAGTCCGCAAAAACGTTCGAAACTTTGTTGACCAGTACGTCTTGGATGATGGTCGCAGGATAAACTTGCTCGGCGAAGGCCGGCTAATCAATTTAGCTGCTGCCGAAGGCCATCCGGCCTCGGTTATGGACATGAGTTTTGCCACCCAAACCTTGGCGACAGAATGGGCGATTAAGGAGGCGGGCAATCTTGAGGCAAAAGTTTACAACGTTCCTCAGGAAATCGAAGATTGGGTTGCAACCCTGAAACTCAAATCGATGGGCATTACAATCGATGAGTTGACCGAGGAGCAGAAACATTATTTGGCGTCCTGGGAAATGGGAACCTGATTAATTCTAAACGAGCACCTATTAAAAAAGCCTCATGCCATCAAAGCATGAGGC
Source organism: candidate division KSB1 bacterium (assembly GCA_022562085.1). Taxonomy (NCBI): domain Bacteria; kingdom Pseudomonadati; species Candidatus Zhuqueibacterota bacterium. Next base: position 13,639 of record JADFPY010000081.1, read on the forward strand.
TTTTTTATTTATTAACTTCTACTAGATTTTTTAACCGGTCCCGATCTTTTACTGATTTCTGCTGTCGGCAAAATCTTCAATAATTTTGTACGGATTGGTAGCATTCAAACCACTCTCCTGAATAATCTTTTCAGACTCAACCCTTACCGTGATGTACGCTTTCATTTCCGGAGCCGGATGCGCGACACTGATCTATACATAGTGCTGAATTCCGGCTTTGATAGTTGCTTCGGCTGCACCCTGAACAGATGCCGAATCTATCTTTCGGGACGGGTCAGCTTTTAGCAGATTTTGACGCGATACACCCACCAAATGCACAAATGTATCCGTCGGTCAAGAAGCATCTCCAATTGAGACTTCACAACCTTCTGTGAGCCTGTTTACCGAAGACCCACGCACCAACCCTTGGATGTGGTGACCTGCTCCACTAACTTAGGAATAAGATGACGACCTAAATAACCGGTTCTGCCCACAGTAAATATTTTCTGAAGACAGGCTTGAGCAGACATTATTTCATGTTCATTTGTTTTTGCACAATATCCATTTTAAAACCTGTTATAGCTCCGATTACCTCATTTTTTTCTTTCTCAGATACTTTAATTTTATCCAGCGCAGCGATCAGATGATTTATCGAAGCGTTTCACACATTTCCGTAATCCCCTGCCCATCATGACTAGTTTTCGTGGTATAGACGCACGGACCACCTGTAGCTTCACATAAATGCTGCACAATAAGCTGACGAATGCGTTTCTTTGAATCGTCGCTGTGTCCTGTTAAGAAAGTCAAACGAATTTCTTCAAACTTAAAGTAAACCGTTTGATTATTAACAACAATGTAACTTCGGTTAAAAAAATGTAATATTTATCTAAAGTTTGCGCTTTGGGTTACCGAAGAAATTAATGTAGCAATTAAATTCAAAAATGTCATAACCTTCAAAACTTAGGGTAAAAAATGCACAAATCAAGAAGAACCGCCGGCAAGATATTGTCCT
>JADFPY010000082.1 GCA_022562085.1 candidate division KSB1 bacterium
CTTGCGGCTTTTTCTGCAGGCGGAAAAAGGAGCCATTCTTCTTCGTGACCAGCGAGACAGTATGTTTAGGTTTGCTGCGTGGGCGGGATACGAAACGGATGTGCTCAAGGACATTGTTATTTGTCAAGAAGAAGCGACCAACCGCTATGCTGATGCGCCCGACGAAGTCGACAAAGGGGTATATCTCCCGCGCAACCTAAAGGCGCTCGTAGATGACGATAGGCTAGCAGATTTGGCCATCCCCAAATCCCTGCTGACCATGACTGTGGAGTTAGATGGCGTTCTTGAGGGTTTCTTGATGTTTCTCAACATGACGGACTCTGAAGCCTTTAACCGCTCTGATAGCCGCAAACTCAATCGGTTCCGAGAACATGCGATCTCTGCTATCGCCAAGGCAAAAACGCTGCAAATCCTACAGGAGAAAAACGAGGAGCTGGTCCGAACCCAAAAGCAACTTGTGGTTCAAGAGAAGCTGGCGTCCCTCGGTGAGCTGACAGCAGGGATCGCACATGAGATTAAAAACCCATTAAATTTCGTGAATAATTTTGCCGAGCTCTCGGTAGGATTGGTTGATGAGCTAAAACAAGAAATTAAAAAAAACAAAGAGCATCTGGACTCTGAGACAGCCGAACACGTCGATGAGATTCTGACAGACCTTGCTTACAATGCAGGGGAGATACAACAATCAGGCAGCCGTGCCGACAGCATCATCCAGGGCATGCTGTTGCACTCAAGAGGCGGTACCGGCGAACGCCGGGACACGGATATAAATGTCCTGCTGAATCAATATCTGGCCCTGGCATATCACAGCATGAGAGCCCAGGATTCAGCTTTCGAAGCCACGATGGAAAATGACTACGACGAGTCCATTGGCAAAATTTCTGTTGTACCTCAAGATTTAGGCCGGGTTTTTCTTAATATTCTCAATAACGCCTGTCACGCAATATTGGAGAGGACAAAAGAATTGCCAGACGGCTATTCGCCAACACTTTCTGTCTCAACGAAATCCCTGGGCGATAAAGTAGAAATCCGAATTCGCGATAATGGTTCCGGCATTGCCGAAGAAATCAAAGATAAGATTTTCAATCCCTTTTTTACCACAAAACCGCCTGGAGAAGGCACGGGGTTGGGCCTTTCTCTCAGTTACGATATCATAGTAAAAGAGCACAGAGGGGATATAAAAGTGGAGAGTGAGAGGGATAGTTTCACTGAATTTATTATCACTCTTCCCAAGGAGTAGACCTAAATTATACTAAGAACAACCTGAGACTCAAACATGCCAGCCAAGATAATGGTAGTAGATGACGAACCTCAGTTGCAACAGCTTGTTCGCCAAAAGTTCAGAAAAGAAATTCGCGACAAGGAATATGAGTTTGTGTTTGCTCAGAATGGCGTGGAAGCGATCGAAAAGTTAAAGAGCGATGGCGACATAGACCTCTTGCTCACCGACATAAATATGCCAAAAATGAGTGGCCTGGCTCTGCTTACCAAGCTTAATGAGTTAGACTTCCTACTCAAGTCTGTCATCATTTCAGCATACGGAGATATGAAAAATATACGAACTGCCATGAACCTTGGCGCCTTTGATTTTGTAACCAAGCCAATCAATCTTACTGACTTGGAAATAACAATCAAAAAATGCCTCAAAGAGCTGGAAATCCTGAAGGAGGCGATAAGCTCACGTGACCAGCTTGCAGCTCTGCAGAGAGAATTACACATTGCGACAGAAATACAAACATCCATTTTACCGCAGACTTTTCCAGCCTTTCCAGATAGAAAGGAGTTTGATATTTTTGCCAAGATGATTACAGCCAGTGAAGTTGGCGGTGATTTCTATGACTTCTTTCCTCTTGACAAACACAGAATCGGTTTTGCTATAGGAGATGTCTCGGGTAAGGGCGTACCGGCAGCAATACTCATGGCCACGAGCCGTTCCTTCCTGAAAGCGACGGCAGTAACAGGCGTCCCAACCGATGTCTGCTTGGGTGCAGTAAATAACATTCTTGTGGAAGAAAGTCTTTCGCACATGTTCGTCACTCTCTTCTATGGCATACTGGATACCCGCAACGGCTCTTTGGAATACTGTAACGGAGGGCACAATCCGCCTTATCTGGTTTCGGGAGAGGGCAAAGTTGAGCAACTGGAGAATATCGGCGGGCTGCTTCTGGGCGGCGTTAAAGACGCAGAATATGAATCGAAGACAATCAAACTGCAACCTGGGGACACTCTGTTTCTCTACACGGATGGTGTGACGGAAGCAGAGAATGAGAAGGAAAATGAGTTTGCAACCGATAGACTTGAGGATTGCCTAAAACGTAATTACAAATTACAATTGACTGAAATTACTGAAAAAGTAATTGAGGAAGTACAGGCATTTTCCAAGGGTCTGCCACAAACTGATGATATTACCTGTTTAGCGTTGAGATATTTATCGAAATGAAATGCTGAATCGCAATAGGCTGCCAAGGTCGTTGAGGTTTATAACAATCGTTTCCAGCGGATGCCTATTCTGGTTTTGAACCCATTGCCGATGACCCCTGGTTTAAGGAGCTATTACGAAAAGTGAATTTGAGCCATGGTCGGCAAAACCATATCCCATTACAAAATCATCGAGAAGCTCGGTGCTGGCGGGATGGGCACCGTTTACAAGGCCCAAGACACTAAACTCGAACGCACTGGAAGTTCAAGCAGCTGCGGGGTTTCCCTTGCTGATATGTGTGTTAATTTTTAAGATAGTCAAATTCGGATTGGGCAAAGATTGCGAGGATTGCCTGCCTGTCCTGGTCATCAAAAGTTTCTAAGAATTTGATTAACAGGTCGTTGAAGTCATCACTATTGACTATTGTGGCCTCGAGACAATCATAGTTCGTAAAAAGTTTATCAATTTTCATCAATCCCCCACTTGGTAAAATGCTATTTCGCTAAATATCGGCCTCAAAAACCAACTATTGATGGTTGCTAAGTTTTCTTAAAGTTTCAATATATGCTAACCCATGCAGTTAGCTCATTTTAATGCACTTTTCGTCGACACTTTCGCACCCAAATCGCACCCGGGAAAAATAAAAAAGGCTTTAAGTATTATAAAAACAATAACTGGCAAAGAGGACGTCGTTGGCCTCCGGAGCCAAAGGTTGCGGGTTCGAGTCCCTCCTGGGGTGCAAGAAAACATTAAGCGAAGAGGATTCACTTCAACAAGATCATTTTGCCCGTTAATGAAATTTTTGTGTTCGCAGTTAAGCTATAAAGATAAACGCCGCTTGCAACCTCTTTTCCACTATCATCAATACCGCTCCAACTAAATGTGTGCCTTCCTACTTGAGCATGTCCTGTATAAATCGTTTTTACTTCTTCTGCAAGAATATTGTAAATCTTAACTTTGATCTCTGAAGCAATCGGTAAGAATATAAAAAAGGTTGTAGAGGGATTAAACGGATTAGGATAATTATTTCCCAAAACAAATTCGGCGGGTCGAATTGAATCGAGCGTTTCTTCCAGAGCGTCGCTCTCGCCGATAACCAGTCGAAATGTTGACACCTCATTTGTGGGAGTAAAACGATACCTTGAGTCCAAATGCAGATTGACAAAATCTCCCTTAGTATCATCGATTAAATATACATCAAATAGCCAGGGTATAGATTCGATGTGTGAGAATGAGAGATACAACGGCTCCCGAAGCGGTGAAAACACTTGAAATTCCCATGTTTCGGATTTGTTTATCTCCGGGCGAATATCCGTGGCAAACGTGGTGTAATCGTTATCCCATTCTGGGTGATGAAAATAGACAGAAGGTACAGGAGCAATATGCCTCGGTTTTCGATAATCAAATCGGTCGATTCCGGGGCGTGCATTACTCGCAGTTCCAGCCAAGATAGATTGGCTACTAAATTTTCTCGATGAAAGTGAAATGTTAATTCTCCAAATATGTTTATCCACTGATGTTAACTCAAGGGATGGTGAAAAAGTAAGGCTGTAAGGAATTTTGAGGGATGTTAGACTGTCGTTGAAGAAATAGTAGCCTATGAAAGGATCAAAGCTTTGTGATTGCACAAATGAACTGTCATAGGCAAAAATAGGCCCCACATTACCATTGAGATTTTGAACATTCCTCCAGTTGATGGGAGTTGGAAATGGATTGGTTATCAGATTAAAGCCCGGTTGTAGAGGAATTTCAACTTCGCCATCAGCATCGAGCGGCTCAGAAGCTACGGTTGTGTTAATGGACAAAGGCCCTCTATTTATTATCCAAAATGCTCGTCCAACTGCAAAGCGAAAATTTTCTGAACCATCATATTCTACAAGATAATCGCTTGATTCACCGTTGTCCCAAAAAACTTGCCAGTCTTCATTTTGTACTCCTGAAAGAAAATCTGTCACCAGTTGGTTGCTCGCACCCGGCAATCCAAAGATGCGATATTCCGTTGCATTGTAGTCAAAGGCGCTAGAGCGATCTGGAAAGTTGAGCGTTGTACTTATCTTAAATGTTGCTTGATAGGTTGTAAATGTCCGATCTGCACCTGTTGTTGTTCCGGCTGAGCTGGTTGCAACTATTCTATAATGATATGCAGTACCCGGAGATAGACCGGCGATTTCTGTGCTAACGGAAACTGGGTTTCTGCCGGTAACAGGGCTTGACGTCGCTGCTATCGTCTGCCCATAATTTGTTGTTAAGCCGTATTCAAAGATGATATCAGCGATAACCCCATTGGGATTGACACTACCATTGAGTGTGGCGGTTGTTACGTTAACGTTTGTTGCAAGATCGGTGCTTATGGCCAGCGCCCCTTTTACTGTCATCCTAATTTGTACAATCTTTTTTCCAACGTTCGAATCGATAGTGACAGTACCAGTGTAGTTGCCAGCGGGTAAGCCCGTTCGATCAATGGTCACGGCTACGCTCTGAGAGCCAATAGCCAAACGGCCACTAACTGAACTCGCACTGATCCAGGACTGATCGGTTGATATGAGCCAACCCACATTCCCTCCGAAACCGCTATTAGTGAGAGTGAACATTTGTGTGTTTAGGCTGTCCGCAAAGTCAAGACTAAGCGGTGCTATGGAAAGGACGGCAAAGTTGTAGATGTATGTAGAGCCTGATTGATTCCCCAAATCATCATCCCTGCTAGCCCCCACAATAGCATAGTCTTCACCGATTGCGACTGATAATCCAAACAGATCTTGATTGGTACCGTCACTTGCAGTTAGTTTTCTTACTTGTATCCAATCAGACATACTGCGCTTGAAAATATAGGTGGACCCTGAATTGTCACCCAAATCGTTGTCGCCGCTAGCACCGATGATGGCATAATCGCCTTTGAGCGAAACGGAGTTTCCAAAGCCGTCCCCAATACTCCTATCATTTGCAATTAGCTCTTTTATCTGAATCCAATTGGAACCAGTATTGGTGAAAATGTAAGCGGAACCTGAAGCCTTATCGTCACCGTTAGCCCCAACGATGGCAAATGTATCACTGATAGCAACTGCAATGCCAAATCTATCTTTTTTAGCTGGGTTATTTACTGTCAGTTTCTTTGTCTGAAGCCAGTTGAAACCATTGCGCTTAAAAATGTAAGCAGAACCTGCATTAGGGACATTTGTAAGGTCATCTCCATCGGCACCAATAATTGCATATTCACTATTTATCGCCACTGAAATTCCAAAGCGATCTTCTTTAGCGCCATCACTTGCAACCAGTTTCCCAGACTGAATCCAGGTTGCACCGTTACGCCTGAAAATGTAAGCTGAGCCTGATTTGCCACCCAAATCATCATCACCGGGGGCGCCAACTATTGCATATTCGCCACTAATTGAGACGGAACTTCCGAATAAATCGTCTTTAGCTCCATTGTTGGCCGTTAGCTTTGTCACTTGAAACCAGTTGGCGCCGTTCAATTCGAAGATGTACGCGGAGCCTGATTTATTGCCTAAATCGTCATCATCGTCATCATCGTCATCATCAGTGGCGCCTACAATAGCATAGTTACCGCTGATCGCCACCGAAATTCCAAAGCGATCATCTTTAGCGCCATCACTTGCAAGAAGTTTTGCGGCCTGACTCCAATTGCCACCATTCCGTTCGAAAATGTAGGCAGAGCCTGAACGGTCACCTAAATCATTATCACCGCTGGCCCCAACTATAGTATAGTTACCGCTGACAGCAACCGAAATCCCAAATAGGTTGTCTTTTGTGCCATCATTTGCAGTCATTTTAAATTCTGCCTGAGCTAAACAACTGGCGATGGTAAGAAAGCTAAAGCCTAGAGTCAATAATTTAGTGCCCATCTTTTTAAAAAATCTCATCTGCAAGCGTAATATCATCATACATATATTTTAATTATCATTGTCTGGTCTGCCCACCGGTCGAGGAAAACCGCTAGAACCAAAGCTATCGTCCGCTTCGCCTCCTCCAAAAACTATGAATGCGGCGGCTCCCGCAACGCCAGTACCCACAAGCCATGGCCAAAGTTTAAAATTACTTTTCTTTTTTTGAGGTTTGCCTGTCGCAACAACCGATTTTTCTTCTTCGAGCACCTTTTTCGCTTCTTTGAACAAGTAAATAAATGGAGGTGGTTCCTTACCGGGGTCCAGAACAATATTGCCATCTAATTCCAGCATTTTTCTTATGGCCAATCTTGCCTGCTCTAAGTAGTTTTTAGCAATGTAGATCTTTGCAAGAAGTTTATAAGCCAACGCTTTCTCCTGTTCACGACACCCCTTTTTATATCTTAATCTGAGCAATATTTGAATAGCCTCGTCGAAAGAGCCTTCACGATAATTCCATTCAGCTATTACTAGTTCTTTCTCACAATTTTTCGGTAATCGCGTCTTAGCAAATGAGCGGGTGTCGTAAATGAAAGTGAAACTAAGCAGACCGGTGAGAAAAAAAACTAAAAACCTGTGAGCCAGGTTATTTCGTCGCATTTGTTATCCCTTAGGATTTGTTCTGAATTCATTAAGTGAATTTATTCTAAAGCAAATTTGGCATAGAATGTTAGCGGATAGCTATTCACAAAAGGCTTTGTCTATTGTTTTCGCACTAAACCAGGAGATTTAAGACTCTCAATTCTAGAACTCAATTTTCGATGAAGAACCAACCTCAACCTACGATCGGATTCAAGATTAATTTCTTGCTCAGTTATGAAATAATCTGCGTGTCTTACTGCAATTTTATGTTGACCCACTTGCAATGCAAGTTCGCCTGGCGTATATCGACCGATAAATTGTCCATCTAACAAGATTTCACCATAAACGATATTGTTGGATCGATCAAAAGCCAAAACTATCAGTGTAGCTTTTCTATTGAAATTGAAATCTATCCTTTGAGTTTGTTCAGAATCAATGTTCACGGTCTTTTCGATGAATCCGAAAAATGGATGTTCTAATCTAAGCAGATGACGCCCAGTGCTGAGTGCTGTTGCATATTTAACATTCCAATTTTTTTTGTGCAGCTTGCCATCGATGTAAATAGAACCGTAAGGTTTAACGAACACCTCCAACCGTCCCATCACTGGTTGAAGATTTACACCCATTAAGATTATCTTTTTATTCTCTGACGTTACAATACCACTGTACTCTTTGTAGCCCTTTTTTCTTAAAGCTATTTTGTGCTTACCAGGGTTGATTCGTAGTACAGTTTTTGGAGTCATTCCGAAATTTCTTCCGTCGAGCCAAATTGTAGCTCCTTGGGGAATTGAATTAAACCTGATCCCGCTCAAGGCTGCTGGTTTAGGCTTTGTTGGAGGGCGAACTCGTGGGATTGTCATGATATTAGCATCATTTGAAGTTACCAAATCCTGAGAATCTTTCTCCAGGATGATATTCATAGTGGGATTTTTTCCTTGAGCCAAGTTAAATTTTTCTGTCTTGGAAACATAGCCCTCTCGTGAGATTTCAATTATGTGGGGTCCAATAGGAAGAAAGAGATCTTTTCGGTTTGCAAACTGTGTAGTTTTTTTATCCAAAATAACTACTGCATCGGTTGGAGACACTTCAATCGAGGTATATGCTGCCGGTTGCAAAGCATAAGAAAATGTGGATGATGATTCATTCTTGAGAATAAAGGTAGTATCAACTGGAAAAAAATTCTCTTTTTCTAATTTAACAGACACAGTCCCAGGCTTAATCTGGTAGTCACTTATTGGTGATTTACCAATGAATTTTTCATTAATAAAAACCTGTGCATTACCTGGATCCGTCTTTATACTTAACGACGCCCTTGTAGTCAACAAAAAGTTAGGAATGATTTGTTTATAATCTAGGGCCTTGCTAAATAAACTTGCAAACATAAGAAAAGCAAAGATTGCCGACAACCATACATAATACGGCTTTTTTAAAGTTAGCGGCGGTCGCGGAGGAATTGGCTTCTTCGAAAGCGGCGGTAATTGTTGATGATTTGAATGAGAATAGAACGATTCCTGAAATTCTTTAAACGCTGCGAGCATTTCAACCACAGTTTTGTAGCGCGCCTTTGGCTTCTTTGCAATAGCATGCATCACGATTCGAGCCAAACCCTCTGGAATTTTAGGATTTATTTTATTAGGTGAAGCTACGTTTTTTCTAAGGATAGCATTTTGAATAACTTTTTCGTTCTCGGTTTCTTCAAATGGAGTTCGACCCGCCAATATCTCGTAAAAAGTCATGCCAAGAGAATAAATATCGTCTTTTTGATAATTGATGTTTGGTGATAACCTCACTCTTTCAGGTGACATATATTTTAAAATATGAGCTGGCGGAACGCCGTCTGAATTGTGCTGATAAGCTGTTTCTAACCCAAAATCCATCACTTTCACAAAGCCACGATCGTTTATAATAATATTACTTGGTTTGATATTGCGGTGAAACACATCGTGCTTATGAGCATATTCTATCGCCTGTAGGATTTGATCAATGATTGATAATGTGTTTTTCCAAGAAATAGGTCCGTATTTTTGAAAATATTCATCTAGTCTTTCTCCACGCACATATTCCATCACTATGAAAAAATCATTATCCTCTTTTAGAAATTTGTCGACCTTAGCAATATAAGGATGTTTCGCCTTTGTTAATCTTTTTATCTCTTCATTAAAACACTTCAATTTATTTACATCGCTAAAATATGTTGGGTCAATCATTTTGACAGCTACAGTTTCTCCTGAAACCATGTCCAGAGCTTTGTAGACAATCGCCATGGTACCTATACCAAGGATTTCTTTAATAAGATAGTTGTCAATCTTTTTGTCAATCATGGGACAGGACTGATTTTTTTGCAAGATGAACTTGAAATGCAGTGTTTGCTGAGATCATTTTAACTTCTCTTCACCCAAATGAACCTCCTTTTTGAGGACTTCAACTGTCTGAGGTCCAAAATTAATTTGAGTTATATTGGTCGGAGATTCTTACTAAATTGTAGTTGTATTGGATGACCGATTACAAAAAGGTAAAAATTTTCTTTTCTTTTGGGCTTTCACGCACTGTACAACTTTAAATTACGCAATTATTGTACCACCTTGAAACAGCTGGTGCTTGATACAGAATGGGCACACGTGTATTTTCTCAGTTGTAAACAAAAAGCCCCCGAAAACTTTGACCGCTTCGGGGGCTTTACTTTTTCAAGTGAGAATATTTATTCTTCTGTTTCTTTTTCGATAAATATTCGATTTTATCCTCACATGGGTAGTTCAGAGACACCTTAGTTGAGTAAAAACCAACCATGTGGTGGAAAATAATACAAAATTGAAATAAATTTCTTCGACTGATAGGATGAGAAAAAATGGTATAGAATTTGCTATTTGTTTCATTCCCGAAACCTTAGTCAATAATCTCAAAAATCTATTGGAGAAAACCTATGAAATTGCATCTTTGGAAATCTTCTCTATTAATCATCACAGCCCTTATTTTTAGTATTTTCTTGAGCTGTACAGAAGACAGTGTAACTGAACCAGGTGATGCGGAAGGAACAATCCTTATTCGCCTTACTGACGCTCCGTTTCCAATCGATTTGATAGACGAGGCCAATGTCATTATCACCAAAATCGAAATACGACGAGCGACAGAGGATGCTGGTAGACCGTTTATCACTCTATCAGAAGATACCGTAAAGTTTAATTTGTTAGAGTTACAAAACGATGTGACCGAAGATTTAGTCGAGATAGACATTCCTATTGGAAGTTACAATCTGGTTCGATTATACGTATCGGAGGCCAACATTCTCTTAAAGGATGGTTCTGAATTTGTAATGAAAGTTCCAAGTGGTGCTCAGACAGGAATTAAAATCTTCATTGAGCCGGCTATTGAAGTTGTAGGTGGACTCACTTCCGAACTCTTGTTGGATTTCGATGTCAGTAAATCCTTCGAAGTTCAAGGTAATCCAAATACCCCCGCAGGCATTAAGGGATTTCATTTCAAACCAGTTATCAGAGCAGTAAATATGTCCACTGCCGGAAGAATTACTGGCGTTGTTACGGATAATGCCTCGACCGTACTCGAAAATGCAGCGGTTTGGGTGGAACAGGATTCAGTGGTTTCAACGACTTTTACAGGCACCAATGGGTATTACGCATTGATTGGTGTCCTCACAGGCAACTATTCTGTATATACGACGAAGGCCGACCACGATACAGTATCCGCATCCGGATTAGAAGTAGTTGCCGGAAATGAAACTCAACAAGATTTCGAGTTGACGCCTAAGCAGTAACAATCTTTCCTAATGTGAGGGTGATTACGTCAACATCACCCTCTCAATATCTCGCTTCATAAGCAATTAGTATTATTCTCATCTGATGCCTTAAAAATAAATACCGTCCGAACAAGTGGGGACAACGGCACTTTATTTCGGACGGTAGATAAAATGTTACAGTGTTGTAAATTATTTACCACCCACTTATCTAAAGTGAAGAAACAAACCCATCACACGTGATCTTCGCTCTGTGGGTAGGGGACGGTCACCATCAAAACCAGCCTCTACCTTTACCAGCCTTCACCATTCATTACCCCAATCACTGGTCGAGACAATTCATACCTTTACAGCCTTCATTGACAGACATTAAACAGTCAACCAGCCTCCAATAAGTGAACCATAATCAAGGTGTTAAAGTATAATTGATAAGGCTGTATATGTCTATCAGCATGAAATCTGTATTGGAAGGCTATTGGAAGTCCATGTAAAATAATAGAGAAAGGTTATATATGAAATTTAATGTTAAAATATGTCCTGTTTGTGGACAAGTGTGGGAACAAGGTGGTCATAATAATACTCAAACAGTTTATCATGGAACTGATTGGCCAATGAAATCATATTTACCAAAGGAAACATGTTCTGGTTGTAGTTCACATTTTGTATCGACGAAATCCGTTCGTGAGGGAATCAGTAGCCCTTAACCTAAAGGCTCTTGATCTCAATAAACGGTCAGTGGCGGTTAATCTGATGAGGAATAGCATGTCGGCAAAACGAAGTGTAATGAAGGGAAGAGACTTTGATACGTTTGATACGATTCTTTATTCTGCTTTCATAGCAGTCGATATCGCTACAATAGTCGCAATCGTAGTGTTATTTTGTTAGGATTTCAACAAGCTTTCAAAGGCTCTTAAAAAAGCAATGGAAATATCTCCACCAAAAAAGAACAAAGCAACCAAAAAATGATTCTTCCCGATATATTTTCCGATCCGGATTTCGGCAAAACACCCGACCAAATTAATGCCGAAAAGTTCTATCATAACGTAGTCTATCAATTCAATCGCCTCGCCAATTCATTCTTTCAATTGAAAAGAAAATTGACGAAAAACAAAAAGAAATTGTAAGCACTTTTCAGCCTTCCATTTAAATCTTCAATTAGGTTTTTTATTTCCAATGACATTTTTTTTAAGTTTGTCCGAAAATCGATTCTGAGGCATTTATTATTTCCGAAAATCTTACAGTCCTTATCTGACGATGGCCTGTATTGAGATTCTCACAAGGGGTCAGATATTCTTGTAGTTCGTTAAATTTCCTTGACACCCAATGGAAAAATTGTAATCTTGCGGTGTTATTTGGGAAACTATAGACTACTTGTTATACCAAAATACAACTAAACTGGATTTGATAGGCTATCGGATTAATGCAACTAAAAAAAATAATTGAAGAAAATGATACGACTGCCGGAAAGACATTCGATTTCTTTATACAATTCCTAATCGTTTTATCACTCGTCTCGTTTTCAATCGAAACTCTCCCAGACCTCAGTGTAAATACAAAAATAATATTAAATATAGCTGAAGTAATCACTGTTGCTATTTTCACGATAGAATATTTACTACGTTTAATTGTTGCCGATAAAAAACTGAAAGTTATATTTAGTTTTTATGGACTTATTGACCTAATTGCAATACTTCCGTTTTATATCGCTCGGGGCATCGATTTACGTTCCATTCGAATATTCAGATTATTTAGATTGTTTCGTGCATTCAAAGTATTCAGATACAGCAATGCAATTCAGAAATTCAAAAGTGCATTTTTGTCAGTAAAGGAAGAGATGATTCTATTTTTGGTTGCAACATTATTTCTGTTATTTATTGCATCTGTCGGTATTTACTATTTTGAAAATCCAGCTCAACCAGAACAATTCAAATCGATTTTTCACTGCCTTTGGTGGGCAGTTGTAACTTTAACCACCGTTGGGTATGGCGATATGTTTCCAATTACTGCTGGCGGTAAGATTTTCACTTCATTATAGCGATTATTAGCATAGGAATCATTGCTGTCCCTACTGGTTTGTTAGCGTCAGCATTGACCAAAACTATTAAAGAAGATGAACAAGATAGATAAGAAATAAAAAACCGTATGTCCGAAAAATCGATTCTGAGCCATTATTATTTCCGAAATCTTACAGTCCTTATCTGACTGTAGCCTGTAATTAGGATTTTATGGAAAAAGATATTCGAAAACTGCTTGAAATAAAGGAGATCGATGCAATTACCATCGCCACGCCAGAGCATTGGCACGCGCCCATGGCAATTATGGCCTTGCAGGCAGACAAGCCACCACTGGATTTTGAGATTATGAATTCAGATAAAGAACGATATATTTCCGCTATCCATGCGGGGCATGCAGGTAATTACAGCCCTATGAAACAGGTTTTCGATGATGTTTTGAGTTATTCGAATCGACAAGCTTCCCGGAACGAGCATCACGATAACGAGTAACATAGGTTTGCGAAGGTTTACCTGTTTCAATTGCCGTTGAAGACCCCACATTTCTAGCTACTAATTGGATAGATGTGGTGCTTCTAAGGTAGGTATTAGCAGAAGCAAGTGTTTTTGATTTCATGATGTATATTATAGTGTTAAGTGATACTTAAATAAAGTAATAATGTGATGATAAATATAATTAAAACGATGAGTTAAATATGGGTCCTTCAAACATAGTTCAAAAACTCTGGAATTACTGTAACGTCCTTCGTGATGACGGCATGAGTTATGGTGATTACGTTGAGCAATTAACGTATTTGCTGTTTCTTAAAATGGCTGATGAGCGAACCAAGCCACCCTATAACCAAAAAAGCCCGGTACCAGGCAAATACAATTGGCAGAGTCTGATTAAAAAAGACGGTGATGAATTGTTCGATCATTATCGTCATACCCTCGAAGGCTTAGGTAATGAAAAAGGTTTGATGGGGCTGATCTTTAATAAATCCCAAAATAAATTTCAGGATCCCTCCAAACTACGAAGGTTGCTTGTCGATCTAATGGATAAAGAAAATTGGTCAGCTATGAGTGCTGATGTAAAAGGAGATGCTTATGAAGGATTATTAGAAAAGAATGCACAAGATACTAAAGGAGGTGCAGGACAGTATTTTACACCAAGACCGTTAATTGAAGGAATCGTTGATGTTATAGCACCTAAACCAGGCGAAACAATATGTGACCCTGCTTGTGGAACAGGTGGTTTTTTATTCAAGTCAAACGATTATATTGTAAATAAAAATCCCAATCTGACAAAAGCAGAAAAAAAGACACTAAAAGAAAGCACGTTAAAAGGAATAGAACTGGTTCATTCTGTCACTCGTTTGTGTGCGATGAATATGTTGTTACATGGTATTGGTAGTCAGGATGAAGAACCCATTGAAGCAAAAGATTCTCTAGCAGCAGATCCGGGCGATCGATTTGATATTGTCTTAACCAATCCACCCTTTGGTAAAAAGAGCAGCACCACCATTGTGGGAGAAGAGGGAAAAGTCACAAAAGAGCGCGATATTGTTGAACGCGATGACTTTTGGGCAACGACATCAAATAAACAACTCAACTTTGTTCAACACGTTAAAACCTTACTTAAAATCAATGGCCGCGTTGCTATCATTGTCCCGGATAATGTCCTATTCGAAGGTGGAGCAGGGGAAACCATCCGCCGAAAACTCTTACATGACTGCGATGTGCATACCTTGTTACGCCTGCCAACAGGTTTGTTCTATGCCCAAGGCGTCAAGGCAAACGTCCTCTTCTTCGATAAAAAAGAAGCCTCAGAAACCCCATGGACCAAA
>JADFPY010000083.1 GCA_022562085.1 candidate division KSB1 bacterium
ATCATGGGGTTAATGTTGGTTCTGCCGGTGGAGTAGGTGTTGGTGGTTATCAGAGTGGTGCCGGTGAACTTAATTAACAAAATATTATTTGGCCTTTAATCTGGATTATTCATAAAATTTCACCACAGAGGCACTAAGCCTGTCCTGAGTGTAGCCGAAGGGACACAGAGAATAAAAAGTTATGAAGAAAACGTCTTCAAAACAAAGCTTTTTGCAATTCAGAAACGATTATGAACTTTTATTAAATAACTCCAATATTATCAAATCTCTGTGCCTTCGTGTCTCTGTGGTTCATGAATTATTCAAGTTAACAAAATATTATTTGGCCTTTGATAAATTACAAATTTTAGGGAGCAGAATTAACACCTTTTTATGGATTCCCAATCGAGCAAACAGCTAATAAGCAAACTTGCTAACGACATTCCACCCCATCTATTCGGGGAGGCAAGGCAGCAGGTGATCAGCCAGAATCTTGAAGAACAGCCGGATGAAACCAAAATCCAACTCAAGAAGCACCTGGATACTTTTCTCAATCGAATGAAGAAATTAGAGGCCTCCGATATAGATTTTGGCGGACCCGGATGCGTAAAGCAGATATGGTTTCGGGTACACGGCATCAAAAGACCCGAGCCTGATTTACAAAAATATGAGCTCACCGAAACCGACATTTTAATCAGCAACCTGCTGACCAAGTCAGAATTGGAGCAGCTTTTTCGGAACCGCTACCTGGATATTTCCTATCAGGTTTATGAAAGTGCTGAAAAGCATTGGAGCCGGTTTCGGGCGACGCTTTACTTTGAGCTAAATCATTTAGCTGTAAACATGCGGCGAATTAATGACTCGATTTTTCAGTTTTCCGAATATGGTTTCAATGAAGAGGTAGCAAAAGCCGTTAGCTTGAAATACCAAAAATCCGGACTCATTCTGGTAACCGGCATAACCGGTTCGGGGAAAAGTACAACCCTGGACTCGATCATTGATGCAAACAACAAAACCATGCCGGCCCACATTGTGATTATTGCGGACCCGGTTGAGTATGTGCACGTTTCAAAAAAATCCATCGTGAAGCACCGGGAGATTGGGCGGGATGTAAATTCCTTTAAAGAAGGCACGATTCAAGCGTTGCGACAGGATCCGGATATTATTGTGATTGGTGAGATGCGGGATGCAGACACAATCATGACCGTGTTAGAAGTTGTAGACAGCGGCCATAAAGTCTTTACCACTTTGCATACATCAAGCGCTGTAGAAAGCATCGATCGTATTCTTGGTGAAATTCCACCTGAAGAGCAATCTCGAATTCGAGAAAGATTGGCGGACGTTCTTACATGTGTCATATCCCAAAAGTTAATACCTAGTGTAGATGGCAAGCGTATCCTTGCCAAAGAAATTATGCTTACAAATTCAGCGATAAAAACCGCTATTCGCAACAATAACATCGGAGAAATTTATCAAATTATCCATCAGTCCAACGACAAAGGCATGAGTACGATGGAACAAGACCTGGCTAAATTACACTCGAATAATGTCATCTCTTATTTTGAAGCCTATATCAATGCCAACAATAAAAAGAGATTAGAGGATTTAATAAAATACAATTATTAGCCGAATATGAAAATTAAAAACGCAATTGGAATTTCAATCAATGGAAATAATGTAAAGGCAGCTTTTCTGAGCATTATTAAAGGAAAGGTCTATATCCAGGGGCTTCAATCTACAACACTTCGGGCTCCTTTGGAAAGCAGTCTTCCAACCGAAAGTGATAAGGGTGAACAAAATATTGAAAATGATCTGGAAAAAGCTTTTGATATTCAGCAGCAACCCGATGACGACGTAGACACTAGTTCTGATCTTGCCATCAAGCCTACTAAAGACAGCAATGTCAGTGTTATATATTCTCTACTTGACAAGTTTAAGGACATGACTACAAAAGTGGGTATTAACGCGCCTGTTCTGACCGTTAAATACGAAATGGTAGATGCGGACGCGGTTCCTAAAGATAATAAAGGATTCAGGGAAAGAATTGGTTTTGGTGAAGGTAATTCAAATGCCCTTCACAGTTCAAAGTATCATAGAATTAATTCAGAAAAATCTCTGCGAATCGAGTATGAGCATCATCCTCCGGTCTTAGATCTGATCGACGAAGTAAACCAATTCCGGCGCGGCAACTTAAAATTGGAAATGATGGATACAAACGAGCTCGCTCTGGCTTTTCTTGTCGCTAAGTGCTATAAACTGAATGAAGAGTATACCACTGCGATCATTTATATTGAACCTGATTTCTCAAGAGTCATATTCTTAAGCGGGAAAAAAATACATCATATAACCCCGATTATCCATAAAGGAAGTATCTCGAAAGATGTGCTGCATGCGGTCTATAGCAAAATCATTTTTGCTCAAGATCATCATTTCGTTCCCGAATTGGACAAAATAATTCTAGCATCCCGCAGTGCAAAACTAAAAGGGAAAACCTTCTTCAAGCAAAAATTTCCATCAGCCAAGATAAGTTATTTCAACTCAAAATTAATCGACTCCCAATATAGTTTCGATAATAAAGGTCGTTTGTTTTCGCAGTATGCAATTCCCATTGCTTTTGCATGGAAGCTGTTACAGAAGAAGTCAGTCTTTTCGAAACTCCCTAACCTGCTGCCGGATTATATATTGGAACGTCGCCGGATGCCAAAACTGGCATTTCATGGTTATATACTTTTATTCCTTTTGGCCATAACAGCGTTTACTTTCACCTATTTGGTAGTAACCAAAAATGTCCAGATCAGCAAAATAAACAGAAAGAACAAGATTATTGAAATGCAAATCGAAAACAACAAACCTCTGGTGGAGAAGGTGAAGTTTTATGGTGATCAGATATTCAAATTAGAGAGCAATATTGCTTTAGTAGATAGCATTAGTATGAATTATGATGAAACATACACTTTCTTGAAACTTCTAAACCAAGGTATTCTGAAAGCAGGAGATGTTTGGATAGAGGATTTGAAAATTGACGGTAGAACTGTTGAATTAAAGGGGTATGCCAAACAGCGAGAAATAATCCCAATACTCTCGGAGGCATTGGGCGGAGCAAATCTAAAAAAAGTTACCAGAGCTACCTTGCATGAAAAAAGAGTTTTTAATTTCCAGTTAGATAAAAATATTGGTATTAACCAGGATACTCAAAATTTGCAGTTACTTATAGGCTTAACAAAAGCAAAACAAAAGAAGCCAAAGTCAACAAACGGCACGGTGGGCACAAATGGGCCCTCAAAAAAGGGGGGAAAAAGTAGTCGACCTGGCCGCGAAAAAAACAACTATTAGAGATGACTTCTATAAATATTTCACCCCTAACGGGGTTCAAGCATCCGGAACTCTTATAGTAGAATTGCGCAGGCCAGGTTTCAAATGCTTAATAACCCCGTAGGGTGACATGTAGGTTAACCAAATTAAGAATCATTACACTAGAAAACAACATCGGTTTTAAATGTTTGCAAAAAGAAACAGCATCACTTTAGCCGCTCTCTGGTTAATTCTGCTGATAATCGGCGTTTTTTGGTATATAAATGACACGAGAAGTCTTGTCGCCATGATGAAAGAGCAAGTGGAGCTTTCCTCCGCGTTGAAGGAATCACAAAAAGAAATAAAAAGACTGGTAACCATTGAGAAAAAACATTCTGAGCTCAATGATCGTTGGTTAATCTCGGAAAAGAAAATCATTTCAGCAGATGAACCGGCTTTTTCGCTTTCCTATATAAACTGGATAATGTCGAGAAATAATCTCCCGATTGATTTTGATTTTACGCTCAACAGCAAACGTAAAACGAAAAGTCATACAACGTTCGTTTATACACTGAACGGAGAAGGTAGCTATAACAATATAATGAGGTTAATTTGGTATTTAACTTACGAACCGATTTTATACCAAATTAATTCCATCTCGCTAAGAAGAACATCGAAAGGTCAGGATTTTCTCATATTCAACATCAAACTCCAGGGATACTCAGTCGAAAATGATCTTGAGCTAGACGGTTATTCTGAGCTAACTGCCACTCTCCAAACTGATATTGAGTCACACCATGACATCTTTAATCCCCTGGTAAAACCGCAGCCAAAGATAGTTAAAAGGGAAGTGGTTAAACCAACCTTGCCGCCCAAAAAACCGGGGGAGGTTAATGTAGAAAAGGCGACTTTAAAGGTCGTAACAAACAACTCCATTTTCATAACTGATGGTGGTGGCCTAAAAGAATTAAAAGTTGGCGATGCAGTCTATCTTGGAAAACTAATTGGCATCAACCAAGGCACGAACGAGGCAACCTTCGTTATCACGAAATTCGGACGATCTCAGTCAATTACAATAGCCCTGGATTATCGAAAATAGGTTAAGGAATGAATTATAAGTATCTTTTTTCCTTTGGAATTTTACTCATTATTATGCTGGCGGTTACCTCTTTTGGGATTCATGCCCAGGAATCCATCCCACGGCAGTATGGAGCTGATGAATTCGTTTCATTAGACAGCAGCGTCCCTATGCGGACCGCCTTGGACATCTTAAGCAAGTTTAGTTCAAAGTTTGACAATAAAATTCTTATCGACCCGCAGAACCACACTCGCAGCATCGCAAGCATTAACGTCATGGTTAACAACATGTACTGGAAAAGAGCTCTCGAGTACATTTTACGTTCCAATCTTTTAAAATATGTGGAAAGGGAAAAGTACTATGAAATCGTTCCTTTAGGCGCCTCGCGCGGAGAACAAACAGAGCAGATTACTCCCCACACGAAAGAAATTGAAATCCACGCCATATTCTTTGAAGCAGACTATCAAACTTTGCTCGAGACCGGTATCGATTGGTCAGCGTTGGAAGGCGGCAGAATACGATTCGAAGGAAATTTTGGCAGTGAAGTGTCCCAGGATCTGTTTAATGCAGGATATGTCGATAGTTTTGGGAATTGGGATGTTTTCGCTCTCTTGCGGGTTTTCGAAAGCTTGAATAAAGGAGAAATTATTGCGAACCCCCAAATAAGAGTTCTCGACGGGCAACAAGGGAAAATCAAAGTAGGTACGGATTTCTTTTTAACAGTTCGGGACTTTGCCGGTAATACGCGCTTTACTCAATTTGAATCCGGAATTATTCTCAATGTGATTCCAACAATAATAGAGCGAAATGATACAACATTTATTCATTTCGACATCATTACTGAACGAAGTACAGTTTTTCCCGATCCGGTTAGTGTAACCAAGGCCACTACCGAAAGTCGAACCCGCGTACTCCTTTTGGATGGTGAGGAAACTGCTATCGCCGGGTTGTTTTCAAATGAAGAGAGAATTACAAGAAAAGGGATACCCATATTAAAGGATTTGCCACCGTGGTTTTTTGGGTTGCGCTATCTATTCGGCTATACAAAAAAAGAAGTGATCAAAAAAGAATTGATTATTTTACTCCGGGCAAAGATAGTGCCGACCATCGCCGAACGTATGGCCAAGCGAAATATCCAGCAAGATTTTCTGCAACAAAAAAGGCGCGAATTTGACAGACGTTTGCGACAATTGAAAAAAAAGAATAGCTCCAGTACGAACGGTTCATACGGGCGTCGTTATCCAAACTCCAAGACGAGAGGAAAATAGTGACCGAAGTAAGAATTCTTAATAATAGGTACCAAATCCTGTCCGTTATTAAGGAAGGCGGTTTTGGGATCATTTATAAAGGATATGACAATGTCCTGGGCAAGGACGTCACTATAAAAGAAATAAAACCCGAACTCTTGGGCGACCCAAATATCATCGAGCAATTCAAAAGCGAAGCCCGTCACGTTGCAAAAATGAACCATCAAAATATCGTGCATATTTTTGATTTCGTTCAAGAGGAAGGGAATTTCTATATAATAATGGAATATATTGATGGTCTGGACTTAAGCGCCTTGATTCAGAATTGTATGAAAAAAGGCACCTTTATTCCTCAACACATAACTCTACACATCATAGCCGAGGTATGCAAAGCCCTGGATTATGCCCATAACTGCCGCAACACAGACAACAACGAACCTTTAAATTTAGTCCACCAGGATATCTCGCCGAGTAACATAATGATTTCAAAAACCGGACAAATTAAGGTTATTGATTTCGGCCTGACCGGGACTCATGAAAAAAAATTTGCAGACGACACCCTATTGTTTGTCCGTGGGAAACTGCAATACATGTCGCCCGAACATGTAAACAATGAACAAAAACTTGACCGCCGCTCCGACATTTTTTCATTGGGCCTAGTGCTCTATGAAGCTTTGGAAGGAAAAAGATTTTTTCATTTACAGAGTGCTCAAAAAATAATTGAAACACTGAGAAACGGCAAACTCAAAGTAAGAGATCTAAGGCTTACCCCAAAACCTTTGCGCAAGATTGTAAAAAAGGCTCTGGAAAAATCGCCGGATGAGCGCTACCAAAATTCAAATCTGTTTTTCATTGACCTTGTAACTCACCTCGCTTCTACCACAGACATCACATCAATTGATTCAGAGCTGATCAATTTCATCAGACAACATACTCAAACTAATGGCAGCAGCCGCTCCCCTCTTGCGGACGAAAAACCTGATATTTTAGATTCACTTTTGGAAGAGTACGACAATGAAGCAGACAACCTTGAACGACCGCCAGAAGAAATGACTTCTGCAAGAACTTTAGAAAAAAAACTTCGGCCCGCCGTGGAACCCGCGGCTGGAATCCTGGCCGATAAACCAGCTGATAGTATTACAAGCTACTTTGAAGGAGAAGATGACGTCAAAACAATAATCGACGTCATTCGTCTTTCCGAACGTGGCAATAAAAAATCATTGGTCCGCGGCGGGATTGCGGCAGCGGGATTGCTCATACTTTTCTTCTTTTTGGATATTGCATTTCAATGGACCGCCAGCGGTACAGCACTCTACGATTTTATTTTTCCTCCGGCGATAAAAATCACTTCGGTACCCTCAGGCGCTAAAGTCTATTTAAACGAAAAAATACAGGCCGGCGCGACGCCAATCACGATCGACAAAATTCAACCCGGCGTCTATCAATTAAAACTCACTATAGACAAGTACAACCCGATTGTTAAATCGCTGCTTATTCCGAGTAAAGGAGATATCAAAATACTGGGTGAGCAAAGTCGTCATGGAAATCAGCCTTATAATTTCAAATTTAAGACAAACTTAGAGCTTACCTCCACCCCACCTGATGCGCAAGTCTTTATAAACAATATTAAATATGGCCTTAATACGCCGTGCTCGATTACCTGGGAGGTAGGTGAAACTTGTGAAATTGAATTAAGAAAAGCGGGATTTAAAGACTTGACCGGTTTTAGTTTGGATACTGAAAACATGATCGAAGAAATCGATGACAGAAGAATCTGGAAATTTGAAATTGAGGAGAAACCAACTGTTCGATATAAGCTTGCTGGACTTTTTGGGAAACATATCACAATCAACTCCAAACCTTCAAATGCAGAAATTTATTTAGATGGCAATACCAAATCGATTGGCAAAACAGGAATAAACACCAAAGTTTTCCTAACTGCGTTATCTCACAAACTTGTTATCAAAAAGAAAAGATACAATTCAAAAACCATTACGTTAAATGTAAACGAATCCACACCTGAAGAAATTTTTGCCACCCTTACGAGACCGGTAAGATTTCTTGCATATGACGCTACAAACGGAAAAGACAAAGACTTGGGGGCAATCGTCTCCAGGCTGAAAAGAAACGGCAAAACCGTCATGAAAGGAAGGCGAACGCCTTTTAAAATAAATTTACAGGCTGAAAATTACACCGCGGTTTTTTCAAAAGAAGGATTCAAGGATGTTACTGTGAAAATAGCAAAAAACGACGAGGCTGTGGTTGCCAAGTTAGAGCCTTTGGAAGGTCCATTTTCAATTATCATTCTCGACGATGAATTGAATCTACCAATTAGCGCGGTTGAAATCCGTTTTAAATCCCTGGATGATCCCGGTAATTCAAAAGTGTTCTTTGATATTACAGACAGCGAGGGCACATGCACTGGCGGTCTGATGCCCGGATTATATGTGTTAAAAACCAGAAAGAACGGCTATGCTTATCAAGAAAAATCCGTTATGATTGAAGCCTCTGATTTAAATTTAATCGAACTCACCTTAAGAAAATTATAATGAAGGGGAAGTGATGCCGAAGTTAATTTTGAAATGGAAGGCAGAAATTATTAATGAATACCTTTTAGATGGGAAACAAACCGGGTTTACAATCGGTTCTGATGCCACCAATGACTGCGTTATAAACGACAAGAAAGTAGCCCCGAATCACCTGAAGCTCGAATTGATTAAGGGTTGTTATTATTTAGAAAATCTGGACGGAAATTTTGAAACTGACCTAAACGGACGGTCATTACTTAGTCGCGTACAAATTGTTGATGGTGATGATATCGGAATCGGCGAACATAACCTTTTGTTCGAGACTGCAGCTACCAGCACCCTTGATTTGCCTACAGAGGATCTTGAAGTAATTGGAGAAGACGAAATCCCCGACAAGGTTGAGCTGGATCCGTCCAAATCGTTCAACTTAGATGAAACCTCTGCAGTAGAGGACATCACTCGCGCAACATCTACAGGTTCGGAAGAGTTCTACGAAATAGAAGAGTCTCCAGAAGATACATATACAGAAGATTTGAACACCAGCACTCAAGAAATTACCACCAGTGTTTTGACAGCGCAATTTCCGCCGACCAAATCTTTATACCTTCTTGCGATCTACGGCCCATATATAGGAAAAAAATTTCCTTTGAACAGTCTGGACACCAAAATTGGTCGCGACTTGACTTTGAATGATATTGTTATCAGAAATAATGATAAAGGCGTACTTGACCCGAGTATCTCACGCCGCCACGCGACCATAAGTAAAAAGAACGGACACTATTATATAAGTGACAAGAGAAGCCAGACCCGGACCTATGTAAATCAGGTGAAATTGGGCCCTACAGATGAAATTACGGTTCACGAAAATGACGAAATCGAAATTGTCAGCGACCAAAAAAGCACCATTTTCAGAGTCTTAGCCGAAGGCATATTTAATCCGGCCCGGCCCCAAAAGGCAGGCCTTTGGTGGACCCGAAACAAATTCAGGTTCGGAGTTTATCTGTCGTTAATTTTTGCGCTGCTCATGTTAGGTGCCCTTGGCTTATCATGCAAAATGAGGAATGCTGCCGGCAACACACCGGATCAACTAAAATTTATTGAAGAAACCTGGTATCAAAACGAGTCGGGTCAGGGTAGCTCTCCTGAAAAATCAAGTCTAGCTTTAGCCGACGTGACCGGCGACGGGAAAGTCGATCTAATTTTCACAAACCCACTCGGCCACCTCATTGCATTAAACGGAGTCACCAAAGAAACCATTTGGTCCAAGAAACACTTTTTTGTCCAAAAAGAATTTTCCATTGTGCTTGCCGATTTAAATATGAACGGTCTGAAAGATGTGCTGGTGGTCGGGCAAGATTCTCGGTTACATGCTTTTGATGGTTCCATCGGTGCGGAAATTTGGCTTAGCCCGATTTTGGGAGGAGTCATTTCCGGGCCTCCGATTGTCGAGGATTTGAACGGTGATGGACTCAAAGATGTGGTGATTTGCAGTCGGAGCGGTCAAATCCATCTGGGGTATGGTAATATTTTCGATTTAAAATGGCAAACAATAGAAACCGCCCTTACCATCAATTGCGTCCCTACTGTTACAGATTCGGATAATGATGGAATACCCGAAATAATTGTTGGAACCGAAGAAGGTAAAGTCATAATAGTTAACGGCAGTTCAGGCATTGTTTCAAAAGTTTTCGATTTCAACGAAGAAGTTAGTAAAGCAACCGGTGACTTAGCGCAGCACAGCATTGGGAACCCAATTGTGATCGGTGACTTAAATGAGAACGGTGACTTAGATTTATTGATTGGATCAGCTTCAGGCGACTTCATTGCTTTTGAAGGCTCCAGTTTAAAGCGCATCTGGCACGAAAATCTTTCAGTCGAAAATGATAATACTGAAAATGTATCTGCCGCTTTCGGGAGGTTTAACGAAGATCAAATTGATGACGCTGTACTCGTTTCAAACCAAATGGTACGAGTTATTAGTGGCTCGGGCGATCCCAATCAACAAAAAAATATCTTGTGGGAACATCGTATCGGCGCCGATGATTTTTTTATCACACCCGTGTCTTTGGCAGACTTTAACAAAGACAATTCAAATGAAGTTATACTGGCAAGCCGCAAGGGAACCGTTTTCATTTTGAACGGAAAAACCGGGGAAATTATTTCACAACTTTATAATGCAGAAAACCCCGTTATCTCCCCCATTTTGGTGGCAGACTTAGGTCACGACAGTTACTTAGATCTTTTATTCATTAGAAATGATGGTAATATTTATAAAATCCAAAGCAATTCACCTATTCAGGAAAACAGCGTGGTTTGGGGACAATTATATAATAATGAAAGAAACACCGGAAATTATGATTTTCGACCTCCTGATCCGTTTAAATTTGATATTTTAATTGCAACGTTCGGCTGTATGTTTCTAGCTGTCGGTGTTCTTACCTTTCAAAGCTATAACTCCAGACTCAAATTATTTAGTTGAAGAGTCGGAAATTATCAATTTACGCGCAACACTTCATCGCAGCCCGGTTCCGCTTCTGGACTAAGAAAATCACGGACTAAAAGAAATCCGAAAAGCAATCAAAGTGCATAAGATCTCGTCTTGAAGATAGGATTGATCGGTTGGCAAACAATAAAAATTATGAAACCAATATTATAGCACCTGAACAAATTCAAGGCAAAAATAACACAAAGCTGCGATAATTTCTTACTTGGAATCATGTTGTATGAGAGCTTAACCGGCGAGCATCCGTTTCAAGCAAAAACCGCGGCCGATGTTAGAATACGAATTCTGGCTGAGGAACCCAAATTGGCGTCATCGCATAGACCGGGTATATCGGGAAGACTGGATGAGATTTTAGTGAAGTCACTTTCTAAAAACCCTCAGGAACGTTATCAATCAATTAGGCAGGTTGAATCTGATCTCGTAAGAATCTGCCAGGCCTTAGATGTTAAAACTTCGGAAACCATGTCGCAATTTTTGAAATGATTTGCTTATTTAATCACTTCATCCTTAATAAGCTCCCAGGCTGAGGCTATAGAACCTCTGTGTTTATTGTAATGAACCGGCTGTTCATTGCGGAGAATATTTCCCAAGGCATTTAGCTCGCTAGCGGATTTGACAACTATTTTATGATCACTTCCGTCCTCAAGTATAAATTTAATGATACCTTTCTGTTTCTTCGGGTCCCAAAGAAGTGCATAGGCCTTAATGATCTCCCACATAATTTCCCTTTCAAAATTTTAGTTATAAATGTCTTCGTTTAGATACCTTACTCAACTTCAACTTAAATAAATTTAGTCAGTGGAGACAATGCAAAATAAATTGTAACTAATTAAATTTATAAGAAAAAAAGAAAAAAGCAAAGTCAAAATGGTGTTAATGCAAAAAAATAAAGCCTAACAATAATTTTCATAACTCGCAATTTATTTCGCTTCCAACCAATTCGGTCCCACACCCACATCCGCTTTAATTGGAACATCGAGTTTTAAAGCGTTTTCCATTTCTTGTTTAACTAAAACTTTGACCTCCTCCACTTCTGATTTTGGCGCTTCGAAAACCAGTTCGTCATGCACTTGCATGATCATTTTCGTTTTGTAATTCTTTGCTTTGAGCTTTTTCCAGATATTGATCATTGCCACTTTAATCAATTCGGCAGCAGTGCCCTGGATTGGTGTGTTAACTGCCGTGCGTTTTGCGAATTCTCTAATATTGTGATTCTTGCTTCTTATTTCCGGCAAATAGCGCGTGCGATTCAAAAGAGTCGTAACGAATCCTTTCTCTTCAACTTGAACATGCATCGAGTCGATAAACTCCTTCACTTTGGCGTAAAGGGTAAAATAACTTGTGATGAAATCTCGCGCCTCCTCATTTGAAATAGCCAGCCGGGTTGCTAAACCAAACACTCCCATGCCGTACATGATACCAAAATTAATTTCTTTGGCCTTGCGCCGGTGTTCGCGGGTTAGCTCTTCCGGCGGCACCTGGAAAATAAGGGAAGCGGTCTTGGTATGAATATCTTCGTTATTATTGAATGCCTCCAGTAGGACCGGATCTTTGGACAGATGAGCCATTACCCGGAGCTCAACCTGGGAATAATCCGCGTCCAGGATCACATGATCGGAATCACCGGGAATGAATGCGCGCCGAATCTCTCTTCCCAACTCTGTACGAATCGGGATATTTTGCAAATTGGGATCACTGGAAGACAAACGTCCGGTCGCTGCGATTGTTTGATTGTAGGAAGTGTGAAGCCGGCCTGTATCGGGGTTGACCAAGCTTGGCAGGGCATCCACGTAGGTGGATTTCAGTTTGGTTAATTCCCGGTACTCAATCAAAATTCTTGGCAGCTCATGAATCTTGGCCAATTCTTCTAAAACCCTAACATCGGTTGAGTAACCGGTCTTCGTCCGTTTTTTCTTGGGAAGCTGCAGCTTTTCAAAAAGGATATGCCCGAGCTGCTGAGTTGAATTTATGTTAAACTCCCCTCCTGCCTCTTTATAAATGGTTTCGACTAACTCAGCCAGTTTGTTTTGCATGGTTTGGGACATTTCACCGAGGAAATCCAAGTCGAGTGAAACACCGGTTTGTTCAACATCTTTTAAAACATAAATCAGGGGAATCTCCACGTCCTGAAATAACTGGAGCAGATCTCCCCTGGATAACTTAGGTTCAAATATTTGATGTAACCGAAATGTAATGTCTGCATCCTCGCAGGCATATTTCGCAATGTCTTTGACCGGTACTTCGGCGATACTGACTTGTTTCTTCCCTTTGCCAATTAAATCGGAGATAGGGATTTTTACAAAATCCAGGTGCTCCAAAGCCAGGGCATCTAAATTGTGCTGACGTAAGTTTGGATAAAGAAGAAATGATCCTACCATTGTATCAAAATAAACACCGTCCATTTCAATGCCGTGACGTGATAAAACCAGCATATCATACTTTATGTTGTGGCCGGATTTTTTTATTCGTGAATCTTCCAAAACCGGTTTCAAAAATTCAGTCAGGTTCAGAGATGCAAAAAGTTCTCCCTCACCCTTTAGAAACATTCTCCTCTTGATAGTCCCGGATTTTTCTTGCTTGCTTTTTTCCACTTGAACCGGAATATAGAAAGCCCGACCGGGTGCAGAAGACAAAGCCATTCCGACAATGTCGGCCCGCATAGGATCCCGATCGGTAGTTTCCAAGTCGATGACAAAAAATTTGGCCTTCCTTAAAGATGCGACCTCTTCTTCCAACTGCTCTGATGAGTTAACGATTTTATATTCAATCTCACTCGCTTTTTTCTGCGGGCTGAATCGTTCAAGCAAACTGGTAAATTCAAACTCTTTGATCAGTTTCACAACTTCTTCATGATCCGGTTCTTGACACTTAAACGATTCTAACTCGACATCAAGCGGCACAGCGGTATCGATAATCACCAGACTCTTGGAAAGCAAGGCATCCTCGCGGTAGGTCTGCAGGTTTTGGCTAACTTTTGCCCGGCTGACCTTTTCTGCATTTTCCAGTACGCTTTCTACACTGCCGAATTCCTGAACCAGGTCAACAGCCGTCTTCGGTCCTATTCCCGGGACGCCCGGAATGTTGTCGGAAGTATCCCCCATTAAAGCCAGGTAATCGATAATTTTTTCCGGTGGCAACCCAACTTTGCTCTCGACACCTGCCTCATCAAGAATTTCAACTTCCTCACCCGCTCGTTTCGGATTATACATTTTGATTCCGCTGTCAACAAGCTGCATAAAATCCTTGTCGCCGGTCACCATGAATGATTCAAAACCTTTCTTTTGCGCAGTTTTTGCGAGGGTACCGATTACATCGTCCGCTTCAAATCCATCAACTTCAATCATGGGAATATTCAGCGCTTTTAAGAATTCGTGAATTTGGGGAACCTGTGACCGCATGTCGTCGGGCATCTTCTGGCGTGTTGCTTTGTATTCTTTGTATAGTTTGTGCCGAAAGGTCGGCCCTTTTGGATCAAAAACAACCGCCAGGTAATCTGGTTTCTCGTTGTCGAATATCATGAACAGAAAACGCAAAAAACCAAATACCGCACTGGTGTTTTCTCCTCGCGAATTGGTCAATGGGTTTTTGATAAAGGCAAAATAGGACCGGTAAGCAATGGCGGAACCATCGATGAGAAAGAGTGTTTTTTTGAGCATAGGAAATCCAATCCGGGAATGAGATTTAAAAAAACATTTTAATATAAATCATCTTTAACTAATTGTCAATTGCCTACTTTTGGTTTGTTTCTTAAGCAAATATTTATTATTATGCATTTGAAAATAAAAGGAAAAAAGATGAATCAAAACAATCCAGGCCAGCAAATAAATGTAGAATT
>JADFPY010000084.1 GCA_022562085.1 candidate division KSB1 bacterium
CGTTCCAGTAGAAGACGATGATACCCCGGGAACATTGGCCGCCCGAGTTTTGGAGCAAGAGCATAAGATTTACGTTGAAACGTTGCAGCTTTTTGCGGAGAACAGAATTGAAGTTCAGGGCAGACAAGTCATTATCAAATAAAACTTGGGTTACAGAGAACATCAAGAATCACCAGTTCACAAGAGTAAAAAATCTTAAGAAAATGGATTAGTACCATATTGTGTATCTTTGATAGCTTCATGTCAACAAGTTTTAAGAAAGAGGAGGAGGTTATATGCCCAAAATTAGACGGGCATTAATTAGTGTTTTTGATAAAACAGGAATAGTTGAGTTAGCAGCAGTCTTAAAAGAAAACAACATCGAAATCATCTCAACTGGCGGTACTGCCAAACACCTCAAAGAAAATGATATAGAAACCCGACCTATTAGTGACGTCACCGGTTTTCCTGAAATTTTGGGCGGCCGGGTAAAAACTCTGCATCCAAAAATTTTCGGAGGACTTTTGTCTCTCCGCGAAGATGCTTCCCATATGGAGGAGAGCAATCAGCACAGCATCGACCTGATCGATTTGGTCGTTGTAAATCTTTATCCCTTTGTTCAAACTATTTCAAAGGACAACTTCACCACGTTAGAAGCACTGGAAAACATCGACATTGGCGGTCCGACCCTGATTCGTGCCGCTGCAAAAAATTATCTTGATGTGACTGTGGTGACTTCGCCGAACCAATATGAAACGGTTACAAACGAGATCAAAAAGAACCAGGGCGAGACCTCTAATGAGCTCCGGAAAACCCTTGCCGCTGCAGCATTTGAATTGACTTCCCGGTACGATTCATGTATTAATAATTATCTTGACTCGGAGACCGGCTCTGGGCCTGGTTTCCCCGAACAAATCGAATTTCAATTAGAAAAAATTCAAGGTTTACGATATGGTGAAAATCCTCATCAGCGTGCCGCTTTATACAAAAGAAACGGCGAAGCGCGGGCAGGACTTGTAAATGCAAAACAGCTGCACGGCAAAGAGCTTTCGTTTAACAATTTTATCGATTTGGACGCGGCCTTAGGAATTGTGCAAGAATTTTCCAAACCCTGTGTCGTTGTGATCAAACACACAAATCCTTGCGGGGTTGCTACCGCGGAATCTCTTTTAGAATCTTATCTCAATGCTAAAGCGACTGACCCGGTTTCATCCTTTGGCGGAATCGTCGGTTTGAACCGTCCGGTAGACAATGAAACGGCCCGGGCGATTTCAGAAGTTTTTACCGAAGCGATCATTGCCCCGGGTTACGACGCAGAAGCCTTGGAAACTTTAAATGCCAAAAAGAATTTAAGGCTTCTTGAAGCCAAAGATATTCTGAATCCAATGTCGAAAGAGTACGATATTAAACAAGTTCAAGGTGGATTGCTTTTACAAGATCAAGATTTTTTTAATATTAACGATATTAATTTTAAAGTGGTTACCAAGCGTCAACCGACAGAAGACGAGTGGGCGGCGCTGAAATTTGGCTGGCGTGTCTGCAAATGGGTGAAATCCAACGCCATCGTTTATGGGACTAAAGATAGAACAATTGGAATTGGCGCCGGGCAAATGTCGCGGGTCGATTCCTCAAAAATTGCTGTTGAAAAAGCCAGACGAATGGGCCTGAGCGTTAAAGGAACTTCCATGGCTTCGGATGCCTTTTTTCCGTTTAGAGACGGAATAGACGCAGCCGCCAAAGCAGGCGCCCGATCTGTCATCCAACCCGGAGGCTCAATTCGTGACGAAGAAGTCATTCAGGCTGCTGATGAACATGACATGGCCATGGTTTTCACCGGAGTACGGCATTTCAGGCATTGAGATTTAAATGCGAGTATGATTTTTTTTGTGACATATGATACCACCAATTTTTCTTTTATATAGAGGAATTCAAAAAAGAGGAAACTATTAACACATGGACGAAGGTAAGGAATCATTCTGGAACAAATTTTTTGTCAATGATATCGCCATTGACCTTGGTACGGCCAACACTTTAGTTTATGTGAAAGGGCGCGGCATTTTAATCAATGAGCCCTCAATAGTCGCTATCCGCAGGGGCGATCAAGAAATTCTTGCTTACGGTAGCGAGGCGAAGACAATGATGGGGCGAACTCCCGGAGATTTGGTCACTGTCAGACCTCTCAAAGACGGAGTAATTGCTGATTTTGATCTCGCAGAAAAAATGATCCGTCATTTCATTAAGAAAGTGCAGACCAACCGTTTTTTGAGGCCAAGGATTGCAATTTGTATTCCTTCTGGTATCACTGAAGTTGAAAGACGGGCGGTTCGAGACTCCGCAGAACACGCTGGTGGTCGCGAAATTTATCTTATTCAAGAGCCGATGGCTGCGGCCCTTGGGGTTAACTTGCCAATTGAAGAGCCGATCGGAAACATGGTCGTTGATATCGGCGGCGGAACAACTGAGATTGCAGTTATCTCTTTGTCGGGGATTGTCACGGACATTTCAATCCGAATTGGCGGTGACGAAATGGATGAGGCCATCATTCAGTATTTCAAGAAAGAGTACAACTTGCTGATTGGGGAGAATACCGCTGAAGCCATAAAGATTACAATGGGGTCGGCTGCGCCATATAAAACTGAAGACGTCAAGAGAATTAAAGGCCGGGATCTGGTTGATGGGATCCCAAAAACAGTTAAAGTCTACGCTAAAGAAATTCAGGGCGCGTTATCGGAATCAGTCGGCTATATTGTTGATGCGATCAAGCTTTGTTTGGAACGGACCCCTCCGGAACTTGCCTCTGATATTCTGGATCGCGGGATTGTTCTTACTGGCGGCGGCGCATTATTGACCGGTTTGGATGAGCGGTTGCGAATAGACACAGAGCTGCCAATTATAATTGCAGATGATCCTTTGACCTGCGTTGTTTTGGGAACCGGCAAAATTTTTGACAATCTTAATGAGTATCAAAAAATATTAAGTAACAGCAAAAAATATTGAGATGCGCCATTTCAGTGAGTGGTTTATTGCTCGAAGAGACTATCTTACTCTCATCACTGCAGTCCTTGTCTCCATTATTTTAATGTTTTCCAATGAGGGTCGCCTAACCGAAACGGTCAGGGTCTGGACCCTTGCGGGGTTCGGCGTCACATTAGAAAAATTTTCCGTCCTGCAAGAATTAAACAATATTCATGAGGAAAACCAATGGCTCCGGCGCAGGAGTGCTGAGTTGATGCTCGAAAACAGCAGCCTGAAAGAGGCTCAGCTGGAAAATCAAAGACTGCGTCAATTGCTGGACTTTAAATTTGAAAGTCAACTTGATTTAATTGCAGCCAAAGTTATTGGTAAAAAGGAAAGCGGTTTTCTCAATTCCGTCGTTTTGGATGCTGGAAAAGCGGAGGAGATTAAGAAAAATATGGCCGTGGTTACTGCTCAAGGTCTTGTCGGAAAAGTTCTGCAGGTGGGTAAAAATCACTCAACAGCTGAGTTGCTTCTTGACCGGAATTTCAGGGTTAGCGCTATGGTGCAGCGAAGCCGCGTAAACGGCATTATTAAATGGATTGAAGGTGAAAAGGTTGTTTTGTCGGAGGTCCCCAAACGCTCTGACGTTAAAGTAGATGATCTGGTTATTACATCAGGTTTAAGTTTCATCTTCCCCGGTGGACTCAAAGTTGGAAAAGTGATCGATGTTGAGAGAGAAAAAAAAGGCATGTTTATGGTAATTACGGTAAAACCTGCAGTTGACTTTACAAAACTGGAAGAGGTTTTCGTAATTAGAAATCGAGAATTCTCCACCCAAGCTCAATAGATGACCTTCATTTTCTATATCGCTTTTTTTATCCTTTGTATTATCTTACAAATAACGATCATTCCGTTATTTTCCATTAAAGGTATATCCCCTGATTTAATTCTTATCCTCGTAATTTCGGTTTCGATTCAAAGGGGAAAATTTTGGGGAGTGGTCGCCGGGTTTTCGGCTGGCCTGGTTTTTGATGCGTTTGGTACAGCATTTGTTGGTCTTTCTTCTTTTGTGAATTCAATTTCCGCTTTTGTTGCTGGATTTCTGCTTGGCGAACAATTAGAACAACGTTTTGGCGTTATCGTGGGTTTAATACTCGTCTCTTTGCTAATTCACGACTTTCTATATTATACAATTCTTTCTATCGGGATATCGATTGGCTTTTGGGCTACTTTATTTAAACATGTCGTGCCGCAGTCATTTTATACCCTAATTTTTATGGTTATTATTCACATGGTCTTGCCAAAAGGATTATGGGCGCCAGTTAAAAAATATTAGAATTTTTTATGTATCAGGACTTATCCAATCTGAAAAGGTTTTACATTCTCTTTACGCTGGTGCTGTTTGCTATTTTAATTGTGCGAACCGGCCAGCTGCAGCTTTATCAGTGGGATAAGTATTTTCGGGAATCGGAAAAAAATAGAATTCGGGATATCATCATTGAACCTCTTCGCGGCCTTATTTTCGATCGGAATGGAGAGATCCTGGTTGACAACCGTCCGAACTATTCAGTTTCAGTTGTGCCTTATGAATTTCTTAAGGCTGACAGCGCCATCATCTTACTTTCCGAAATTCTTAACCAAAGGCCAGATGCTTTGAAAAAGAAAATCAATGAAGATAAGCGCGGCAACTTTTCGCCTGTAAAAATCAACCGTCAAATCGATTTTAAAGTTTTGAGTGCAATAGAGGAGCGCCGCCTGGATTTGCCGGGAGTCTTTTACAATACTGAATCAAGAAGATATTACCCCGGTGGGATTAAGGCGCCTCATTTATTTGGCTATCTCGGTGAAATAACCTCTGCGGAATTAAAAAAATTTAAAAATGCCAATTACAAGCAAGGCGATTCCATTGGAAAAAATGGCATTGAGCTGCAAGATGAAGAATATTTGCGAGGCACACCAGGAGTTAAATATATTGAAGTTGATGTTTTGGGTCGTGAGGTAAGAAACCTAACTGGGTTGGGAGGCCAGTCTTCGGATCCGGGCCGGAATTTATTTTTGACGATCGATGTGGCGATACAGAAATATTTGGAAGATGTCATGGCGGACAGAAAAGGCGCCGCGGTGGTATTAGACCCAAGAAATGGCGAGGTTTTGGCTTTGATGAGTAAGCCCGACTATGATCCGGAGATATTTTCCAATCCCTTGACCCCGGAAACCTGGAATCAGTTGGTCAATCATGAGAATAAACCTCTTTATAATCGTGCTTCCCAGAGTTTATTTCCACCTGGTTCGACCTACAAATTGGTATTGGCTGCGGCCGGTCTGGAAACAGGCGACATCAATTTAGAAGAAAATATTTTATGCACCGGCGCACATCGTCTTGGCAATCGGTTGTTTCATTGTTGGAAGAAAACCGGCCACGGAGAAGTTAATTTCATGGCCGCGGTAGAGCAATCCTGCAATGTCTACTTTTGGGAAAAAAGCCGGGATATCGGCCTGGAAAAGTGGTCTGAATTTTCGCGAAACTTTCAATTCGGTAGACCTACTAAAATCGATTTGCCGAATGAAAGTGCGGGGTTGGTACCAACCAAAGAATATTTTGATCGGAAATATGGCGAAAAAAAGTGGACTCGAGGATTGGTTTTAAATCTTGTGGTTGGACAGGGAGATTTATTAACCACACCACTGCAAATGGCACAATTTGCGATGATTTTGGGAAATGAGGGCGTTTTATTCCGGCCTCATCTTATAAAGAAAAATCAGGACCCTTTAACTGGAGAGGTCGTTTTTACCAAAGTTGATTCAATTCAAATTCGAGGTACTTCTAAAAAGACTTACCGAACGATAAAGCAGGGAATGAATTTGGTGGTGAACGGCGTGAAAGGCACGGCTAAATCAGCGCGGATTCGCGGCGTGACTGTTTGTGGAAAAACCGGTACGGCTCAGAATCCTCATGGTAATTCCCACGCATGGTTTATTGGATTTGCCCCGATGGATAAACCGAAAATTGCTTTATGCATTATGGTGGAAAACGGCGGCTCTGGTGGAGCAGTTGCTGCGCCAATTGCCGGCGGCGTTTTATCGATTTACTTCAAAAAATAAAAATTTTGCATCACGAAACTAAGCTTTAGTTATGCTTTCTGAACACAAATCAATTCGACATTTAGATTTCAAGCTCCTTGCAACAGTGGTGGTTCTTATGCTATGCGGATTGATAGCGATTTACAGCGCGACGTTTGTCGATTCTCAGGCGGGGCAACTTAATTTTAAAAAGCAGGTTATCTGGGGCGTGCTCGGGCTGTTGGTTTTGGTGGGGACGATTTTTGTCCCAATTCGTTTTTTTAACAAATACGCATATACGATTTACGGCACATCTATATTTCTTTTATTTGTAGTTTTAATTATTGGTACGGGGGCTGGGGCCGAGAGATGGCTTGAACTGGGACCTATCCGGATTCAACCAGCAGAGCTTGCTAAGGTCGGAACACTCTTAGCTTTAGCAAAATATTTATCCAAGGAAAATTGCAACCTGAAGAACTTTCGTGAAATCGCTATCTCTTTTTCATTGGTCTTTTTGCCGTTTTTACTAGTGATGAAACAACCTGATTTAGGTTCTGCACTGGTTTTTTTAGCATTGATTTTACCGATTTTACATTGGGCAGGGCTTTCGTCTATGGTTCTGTTTGTGTTGCTTGCCCCATTGTTAAGCCTGGTTTGTGCTTTCAACTACTATACGTTTCTCATCGCGATGCTCATTATTAGCTCTGTGCTCTTTCTATCTCAACGAGGTTTGACCTTCTTTTTAATCAACTTTGTCTTGAATATTGGTGTTGGTGTTGTAACGCCTATTATATGGAATCTCCTGAAAGAGTATCAACAGAAACGAATTCTTACTTTTTTAGGATTGGTGACTGACCCACACGGTCTAGGATATCAGGTTATCCAATCCAAAGTCTCGATTGGCTCAGGCGGCTTTTTAGGTAAAGGTTTTTTACAGGGTACACAAACCCATCTTCGATTTCTCCCGGAACAACACACCGATTTCATTTTTTGTGTAATTGGTGAAGAATTCGGATTTCTGGGAATCTTCGTCGTATTGACATTATTCTTTTATTTGATTTTTAAAGGGCTTACAATTGCATCTGAAGTGAAAAGCAAATTTTCGAGCCTTCTTGTTTTCGGAGGAGTCATCATTTTCTTATTTCAAATCGTTGTGAATATTGGCATGACAATTGGAATTATGCCCGTTACTGGACTACCCCTCCCATTGCTCAGCTACGGCGGTTCTTCGCTAATTTCAAACCTGGTTATCGTGGGGCTTTTGTTGAATGCCTCACGCAAGCGATTTGAATATTTCTAAAAAAAACAAATAATTTCGAGAGATTTTCTAAGTTTTACGTATCTTTGACTAATGAAGGTACTAAACAGTATTTTATTGGTCACTATTCGTTAGTACAAGAGCAAATGGTTGTTCTGTTTTGTGAACTCCAGTTAACAAATTTGTTCTTGACTTTTAGACGATAGTTTAATAAATTTAACTGCTTATTATTTAATGAGGTAATGATGAAAGTGAGACAAACGCTTTATATCGCAGCTGTTCTACTTTGCTTGACAACTATGACGGTTACAGCAATAGGTGGAGAGCGCTTTTTGGGTATTGGTTTTACCACTGGTCTGGGCCGTTTAGAAGGTGATATTAACGGGTCGCAGCTTAGTCCTATGTTTATGGGTCATCTAAGATTTCTCCCAATCCCGTATTTGGCATTTAATGGCGAGTTAGGTTTCTCATCACTAAATACCAGCAATTCTTCCTTCAAAACTCAAATAATTCCATTTGAGCTTAGCGCCATTTTTAACTTTTTGCCGCACAGCAAAGTTAATCCGTATATCTTTGCCGGCGGTGGCGGTGTTTTTTGGAAGGCAAAGGGTATCGATCCCGCATTAGGTCAGAAGGGGAATGGGGAAAGTAATACGGATTCGTTTTTGAAAACCGGTGGTGGACTGGAGTTTTTTGTTTCCCGAAACGTTGGTATTAATCTCGGAGCTGCCTTCCGATTGTCATTGACAGATAACCTGGATCAATTAAATCAAGGCGACGAAAATGATCAAGTTCTGGATGTTCATGCCGGGGTGACTTTTTACTTTAACAAAAGCAGAAATGATAGAGACAACGATATGATACCCGATGAATTAGATCTGATGCCTGATATTGCCGAAGATCATGACGGATATTTAGATCATGATGGTATTCCCGAAAAAAACCCGAATCCGATTGCTATGAGTTCTATGGATTCGCCGATCGGAAATAATTCGAATGCGTCGCCGATCGTGATTCATCATATTGTACAAAAAGCGGAATCGGGTAGAAATATTCCAATCAAATCTTATGTGTATTCCGAAAAGAATTTAAGAGTAGTAGCGACACTTTATCGTCCGATGGGCGAACCCAAGTGGAATGTTGTGCGTATGGATGAGCGTGACGGTAATTTATTTCAAGGTGAGATTCCAGGGTATGCGGTCACAAGCGAAGGCCTTGAGTATTGTGTCGTTGCTGTTGATGAGACACTCAGTGGAATTGGCTACTCGGGACTGCCAAGCAGACCAATTACGGTTAGTGTCTCACCCAGTGGTAAAGCCTGGAGAATCATAGGAGCTACTGTTGGGGCTGCTACAGTAGGCTCAGCCTCTTATCTGGTATTAAGAAAACAAAAGTAGAGATAATTATTCAAGGAGAATTTTACTTGGAGGTAAGAAGGTGAACTCCAAATCTACTAAAACAGCTCTTTGGTTGACTAGTTTTGCGTTCTCATCTATTTTTTTATTAGGATGTGGGGCTTCCAGGCAAAGCGCCAACGTTTCTGAAGAAGCGATT
This sequence comes from candidate division KSB1 bacterium, assembly GCA_022562085.1. Taxonomy (NCBI): domain Bacteria; kingdom Pseudomonadati; species Candidatus Zhuqueibacterota bacterium. The sequence goes on from JADFPY010000084.1 coordinate 8,810, forward strand.
AATCTTGACGAATTGCTGGGTGAAGATGAGATGAGTCAGGCTAGCAACGAGTCAGAGCAAGCTGAGGTTTTAAGACTTTTAGGAATCACTCCAGCAGAGCCACAACCTAAAAACGCCGACTTCACCACTATTAATCAGGAACAGGACCCGGATGGCTTGCAAGCCGATGTCGATCTGTTGAAGCAGGAACTTTCGGAAAAAGATAAAGAGATTACTCAGCTAAGATCAGAACTTACGGAGAAAGAATTTAAAATAAGCGATTTAGAATCGAAAACCAACATACCTGCTCAGAATCCAAGCATCCCGTTCAGCGGTCAACCCTCAGAACCTTCTCCCCAATTCAAGTCTCGATATCAGAATGCATTGAATCAATTCAAAACACGGAATTATAATGAAGCAATTTCTCTTTTTAGTGAGTTGCTTTTGAGTGAACCAAATAATTCTCTCGCGGACAATTGTCAGTATTGGATAGGCGAATGTTACTATGGGCTTGAAAATTATAATCAAGCCATTACAGAATTTGAGAAAATCTTTTCATTCCCAAACTCAAATAAAAGCGACGATGCCCAACTTAAATTAGGGCTTTGTTATGTTAGACTGGGTGATATGAACCAGGCTCGGGCTGAATTTGATCGTTTGTTGGCAATCCATCCAAACAGTGAATATGTATCGCTAGCGCAAAAATATATCGCTGAAATGTAAGACATTAGAGAAAATCTGTTTTACATAAATGGGTGGGTAATTTTCCCACCCATTTTATTTTGCCTAAAACAATTTCTTGAAACAAAAAAATAATATTTCCCAAGCTGCTTTCAACCCCTTTTACTTGACTTTCTTTCGAAAAGAATCTATATTTAAGTTAATGAAAACAATCTCTTAGTTTTATCTCGTATGTCGGAATTGAGAAAGGACCCTATAGTCGGCCGCTGGGTTATTATTGCAACTGAACGAGGCAAGCGTCCTTCTGATTGGGCGAATGAACCTAGCATGAAAGCTGGAGGCTTGTGTCCTTTTTGCCCTGGCAACGAAGATAAAACCCCTCCTGAAATCATGGCAATTAGACCCATGAGTGATCAGAGAGATATTCCAGGATGGGAAGTCAGGGTTGTTCCGAACAAATTCCCAGCTCTTCAAATTGAAGGAAGCCTAGCACCAAGGGGTAATGGAATTTACGATACTATAAATGGCATAGGGGCTCATGAGGTTGTGATTGAAACACCCAACCATGCTTCCGATCTTGCCGATCTAAGTGAGAAGAATTTTCATGATATTTTGTTGATTTTTAGAGATAGGACCCGTGACTTAAAAAAAGATTCAAGATTTAAATATATATTAATTTTTAAAAACCACGGAGCAGCTGCGGGAGCTTCGTTGGAGCATACTCATTCCCAACTCATTGCTACTCCGATTGTACCCAAAAGGGTAATGGAGGAGTTGGAAGGCAGTAAACGCTTTTATAATTTTAAAGAGCGGTGCATTTATTGTGATATCATTCAGCAAGAGAAAAAATCACAAAATCGTATTGTCTCAGTTGAAAATTCATATATAGTCATTGAGCCATTTGCTCCTCGATTTCCATTTGAAACCTGGATTTTGCCACAACAACATTACTCTCATTTTGAAGATATGCCAGATCAAATGTATAGCGAACTGGTTAAAGTATTGCAAGACACTCTGGTTCGAATTAATAAGTCATTGGGTTATCCACCTTATAATTTTATTCTTCATACTTCTCCGGTTCAGGAACCCGCATTACCGGAATATCATTGGCATTTTGAAATAATACCAAAATTGTCAAAAGTAGCGGGGTTTGAATGGGGTTCCGGATTTTACATCAATCCAACTTCGCCTGAGTCAGCCGCTCGGTATTTAAGTGAAGTTAAACTTTGATCCTCCTTATTTTATCAAAAATAAATTAAAAGATGAAAAGTAAACTAAATATTTTTTATGTGTCCTCCGAAGTTTTCCCCTTTACGAAAGCAACTGAATTAGGGGAAGTTTCCAGTGCCCTTCCCAAATATTTAAAACAAATGGGACATGACATAAGAGTCATGATGCCCAATTATAAAACAATCAACGAGAGAAAGTACATTCTGCGTGATGTGATTCGTCTCCAGGGATTAGAAATAAAGATTGGAGATAAAGTCTTTCAGGCTAACGGAAAGTCTGCGTTCATCCCAGATTCGAAAGTTCAAATTTATTTTTTAGATAATAAAGAGCTTTTTGATACAGATGGACTCAATCTTTATAACAATGCAAGTGGAAGGCATAAGGACAATCTTGACCGCTATATATTTTTCTCGATTGGTTGCTTAGAGACTTTAAAGTTGCTTCATTGGCAGCCCGATATTATTCATTGTAATAATTGGCAGACCGCATTAATTCCGTTACTGCTCAAAAGTGTATATGGCGATGACCCGTTTTTTAAAAATTCCAGGACTTTGTTATCAATTCACGATTTTGCACAACAAGGAAATTTTGACACCTCAACGATGAAAAAGGCTGGAATCCCGGAGCCTTTTTTGAATGGTAAGGATTTTAATTTTCTTGAAGCAGGTATTAAGTACGCCGATATGTTGAATACAGTCAGCGAATCCTATGCTTGCGAAGCACAAGAAAATTCTGCATCAAGTTTTGGATTGGAGAAGGTACTTAAGGAACGCAAAAATGAGTTTTTTGGCATCGCTAACAGAATTGATCAACAAGTGTGGAATCCGGAGACAGATTCTTTGATTCCGTTTACCTATAGTAGGCAGGATCTGTCCGGGAAATATAAAAACAAGAAAGAACTTTTAGAGCGATTTGCCCTTGATGGTGACGAAAAAACTCCTGTGATAAGCACAATTTCACCACTTGTATATGAAAAAGGTATTGATCTAATCATTGAGATCATAGACGATTTAATGAAAATAGATCTACGGTTAATTGTTTCAGGAATCGGCGATGAGAAATATCAGAAAAACCTGCGTGTCCTTCAAAAAAAATATCCAAAGAAAATTGGACTTGACTTCAGTCTTGATAATTCCCTGGTACATTTAATTGAAGCCGGCAGCGATTTGTTTCTGATGCCTTCGCAGCTTGAGCCGGGTGGGTTGAATCAACTATATAGTTTAACTTATGGAACTATTCCTATTGTAAGAAATACAGGGGGACTGGGCGAGACTGTCAAAAAGTTCGAGACCGAAGCCAAAACCAAAACAGGAACTGGTTTTGTTTTTAATAAATTTAAAGCAAAAGAGTTACTTAGCGAAATTAAAAATGCTTTAAAACATTTTAACAATGAAGAGACTTGGGGAAAACTTATTCAGAATGCAATGAAAATAGACTTTTCCTGGAAATCTTCGGCCCCCCAATATGTCAAACTCTATCAAAAATTATTGAGCACGAAGAGCAAAAAAAAATAAAAAGTATTTGATATTGGAAGTATAATCTTGTATCAAAATTTGGACGCTTTGGGAAATGGTTTTTTCAAATGCGTTTTCTTTTTTTTAAATTAACAAGTCAAATCTTTGTTTCATAGAGGAACAATGTTTCGGCCTAGCACAAACTGAATGGAAGCAAGAGTTAAATGATTAAAGATTTAGGTGCTTATTACTTGTTCCAATATGTGGCATAAAATTTGTTAAATAATCAATCTTGGATTTTATTTTTTAAACCTTTGTTAAGTAAAATAGAAAATGGAAGGTATTGAAATTTCACAAGGCAAGGTCGGTACACGGAGAGATATTGCCTTGCTGAATGTTAAAGGTTATGTTGATACCATGACCTGCTCGATGCTGTTAAATCAGATTACGGAAAATTTGAACGCAGGTATTTTGCATGTTATCGTTGATATGGCGCAGGTTAATTATGTCAGCAGCGCTGGATGGGGAGTTTTTGTTGGCGAAATCAAAGGTATTCGAGAAAAGGGAGGGGACTTAAAGATTGTTCAAATGACGCCAGAAGTATATGACGTATTTGAAATGCTCGAGTTTAATCGCATACTTTCATACTATGAAGCAATCGAGGAAGCGATTAACGATTTTGACGTCTCAATTGGGTTGGATATAACCAAAAGCATTAAACGTAGTTATACACCAGAAGTAGCAGAGGTTGCTGTAGGGACTGCGGTACCAAATGTAGCTCAGAAAGTCACCCGAGTCCAAAGTGGAGCAGGACCTGCTGCCAAACAATTTTCTCTCAATAAACCTCAAGTTGATGAGCAGATGCTGCCCCTAAATGAAAGAATAAGATTGGTCGTTGTTGAAGATCCGAATCGTGGGGCATTCCAGATAAAAAAAGTTTTGAACACATCAAGATTTGGTTTTACAAAAATAAACATTCTAAAACTTTACAATATGCTAAAGACTCTAAACCTTGACAGCAAAGAGAAACGGCACCGGTTCTATAGGTCCAGGTAGAAAGGGGTTTTAAACCGAAAGGAGAGTTATGACAAAACAGGGATGCTTAAATAAACGATTGAGTTTTCTTTTCATTCAGATATTGCTCATTGGAGTTTTTCTTCCAATTGCAGTTTATGGACAAAGTCTTTTAACATCATTTAAACCGGGTGATGCGATACGATTGCAGATTTGGCAGCCTTGGCGGATAACGGAAGGTAAAGCCGAGATTTTAGATTTAAATGGAGATTACGCCGTCAATAGTCAAGGATATACAACGCTGCCGTTAATCGGCGAAATAAAAGTGATTGGATTAAACCAGCAAACATTAGCAGCAAGGCTTAAAGAAAAATATAGCCCATTTATCAAAGATCCATACATTATGGTAACACCGCTGATTCGAGTTACATTACAAGGATCTGTGAATCGGCCCGGAGCTTATTTGATTCCTCCCACCGCTTCACTTTGGGAATTGGTCGAGATGGCAACTGGCCCCACTCAAAATGCTGAACTAAAAAAAATGCGCTCTGAACGAGGGGGACGGGTGGTAAGTAAAAACCTTCTGCGGAGCTTCGAAAAGGGTTACTCTTTGCAGGAAATAGGAATTTTGAGCGGCGACCAGATAATTGTCCCAGGGAGAACCTCTTTCACCTACAAAGACGTATTAGACTTGC
>JADFPY010000085.1 GCA_022562085.1 candidate division KSB1 bacterium
ATCCCAAAAATAATTATGAGTGAGTTGGATTCGATTCTTTCCATCTAAATCTGTAACATATATCTCGGCTGTTGTTCTTACTAAGGCTGACTTCTCATCTTTAGACAAATTAGTGTTCTTTAGATGAGCTGATTGCAAACTGAATGCATAGAATATGATTCTTTTACTATCCGGAGACCAATTATGCACCATATTCGATAGTGGATCATTCGTAACATTGCGTTGATTGGTTCCGTCTGGTGACATCAAATATATCTCTCGATTTCCATCACGAGTTGTGTTAAAAGAAATCATCGTTCCATCGGGTGACCATCGAGGGACATAGTCTCTAAACTTATTATGGGTGAGCCGTTTGACATTGGTTCCATCTGCATCCATTACATAGATTTCCGGCTCTTCCTCATCACGATCGGAATGAAATACTATTTGCTTGGAATCTGGTGACCAGTCGGGATCACCATTGCGAGAATTCTCATCCGTTAACTTTCTCAATTCATTTCCATCAATGTTCATCACATATACTGCCTCTTCTGAATCGGAATAACTCATAAAAAGAACTTTCTTACCATCAGATGATATGGATGGAAGATACTTGGCTGTTTTAGTATAAGTCAGACGTTTAACATTGCTTCCATCGGAATTCATAATATAAATCTCTTGTATCCCGTCGCGATTTGAATCAAAGACAATTTGCTTTCCGTCTGGAGACCAAGTTGCGCCTCGAGACATCGGCGCGTCTTTGTCACAATTTATTGCTTGGGCAGGTCTAAACGATATCGGGATCAGTAAACAAAAACAAGTGAAACTTAACATTGTTTTGATCCACAACTTTTTCATCATTTTCGTATACTCCCTTAGTTTGTTTACCTTGATGAATCTTTCAGGAAAGACGAATGTATTTTATTTGAGGATGGTCTTTCCACATACTTGTTCGGTCCGGATCGAATTTGTTGAGCCCGCCGCCATTCGTCCCCACCCATAGATTACCATCTTTGTCCTCGAAAATCGCGCTGACAGAATTGTGACTTAGACTGATTGAATCATTCGGACTCCAATGATAGCGCCGAAAATTATTTCGCTTCTCATTAAATCGATTCAACCCGTTGCTAGTCCCAATCCACAGAAAACCCGATCGGTCCTCGTGAATTGCAAGGACTAGATTGTTGCTTAAACTGCGCGGATCACCAAGATCATACTTGTAAACAACAAAACGGTCATTCGCTGGATCAAACCTGTTCAATCCCTCCAGCGTGCCAACCCAAAGATTGCCTTTGTTATCTTCATAAAGCGCATAAATTTGATCGCTCGAAATAGAATTCGGATCATTGGGGTTGTGCCTGAAATCGACAAAACGGTAACCGTCGTACTTATTAAGTCCATTCAACGTTCCGAACCACATATAACCTTCCCGGTCCTGAAGAATACCATTGACCGTACTCTGGGAGAGTCCGTGCTCAACGGAAAGCCGCTCAAACTCGAGGACTGGAGCTAAACCACCAGTATTTATTTCTATTGGGCTTGAATTTTGTGAGAAAACCTCTATGCAGAAAACAAAAATAGAGACTATTGCCATTATTTGAAGGTTCAAGACTCGATGTCTCATGTGAATCTAATATGCGATTGAATTAATTATGGAGTGTGTTAACCAGCAAAATAGATACACTTTTTGAGCTGATGAATTCCCCAAAAAAAAAAAACCCAGACGAGTGTGATTTAGAGGACTTGCCTCATCGCACGATCGCAGAAATATCTTTGCAGGTAAACAGTGAAACCTCCAAAGTCCGAACTCAGGGAATTTATAAAGTGACTGAGGAAACCATTTTTTTCTAGTTGTCTTTAAACTTTATGGCTAAACCTAAAGCGCATGTCATTAGTGCTTTTAAAAAAAAACAATAATTGGGGAACCCTCTTGCCGAAAATGCGTTTGTAAAATTTGGACTTCCTTGCCAGCTACCCACTCTGGGTAATTGTCTACAACTTCAAACTTAACCCAAACGATTTGGATTTAATCATTCAATTCGAAATCTATTTTTTTTGAAAGAGGTATTTTATGGCAAAAAATTCAAAAGTTATGATTGAGGCAAATGGTTTGAGCAAATATTACGGACCCTTTGTTGCAATCCAGGATATCACCTTCTCCATTCCGGAAGGTCAAATCGTGGCATTCTTAGGTCCGAACGGGGCAGGTAAATCCACGACGATGAAAATACTGAGCGGCTACCTGGCTGCAAGTGAAGGTTCCGCCAAAATTGCCGGACTTGATGTTAGAACGGACCGCATTGAAATTGCAAGAAGGCTCGGCTACTTGCCAGAAAACGGTCCGCTCTATCAAAGCATGACGCCTTTAGAACTTCTCAAATTTTTCGGAGAAGCAAGATGCATTGAGCCGGACGCATTGAAAAAAAGCCTTGACCGGGTCATTGAGCAGTGCGCTTTACAGCTTGTTCTGGAAAAACCGATAGCCAAGCTTTCACGCGGGTACAAACAGCGTGTGGGACTTGCACAAGCTTTACTCCACGATCCGGACGTTCTGATTATGGACGAGCCCACTGCCGGATTGGACCCCAACCAAATTCGCGATTTTCGTGACAATATCAAAAAACTTGGTCAAACAAAAACAATCCTGATCTCAACCCATATTTTACATGAAGTAGATGCGATCGCGGATTATGTTTTGTTTGTCCATGAAGGCAAGCTGATTTTTGAAGGAACGCCAAAAGACTTAAAAGAAGATGGTTCTTTAGAAAATCCGTTTTACCGCCTGACAAATCATGGGCGGCCGGCAAATGTAGCAAAGGAGGAAGCAGCAGTATGAACATCAAATTGGGAAATTTTGAACTAAACATAAACACGACAGTCATTTTGTCGATCGTCAAGCGCGATTTGCGTATGTATTTCAACAATCCAACCGGATATGTTTTTCTTACTTTATTTATCTTTCTGAGCGCTTTTGCCGCATTCTGGCAGGAACGCTTCTTTTTGAACAATCTCGCCAATCTCGACCAGTTGAACGGTTTATTTCCTCTGTTACTGCTATTTTTCGTACCGGCCCTGACAATGGGCGTTTGGGCGAATGAAAGCAAAGAAGGCACGGATGAATTGCTTCTAACCCTGCCAGCAACAGACTTCGAGATCGCTTTTGGAAAATATTTGGCAACTCTTGGAGTTTATACCGCATCATTAGTTTTATCCTTTATCGGACATTTTCTGATCCTGGCGTGGCTCGGCAGTCCCGATTTAGGACTCATTATCGGCAACTATTTCGGATATTGGTTCACCGGTGCGGCCCTCATCGCGGTCGGCATGCTGGCCTCACTTCTCACCGCAAATGCCACAATCGCATTCGTTCTTGGAGCGGTTTTTTGTGCCTTTTTTGTTTACATCGACGCAATAACATCTTTAATAAGTACAACGCTTGGAGACTGGCTGGAACCCCTGGGAGTTTACCGCCATTTTGGCGATTTCGCCCGCGGCATTGTTAGTTTTTCGGGCATCCTTTATTTTATTTCAATTGCTGCACTGATGCTTTATTTAAATGTTTTGCTCATCGGGCGTCGCCACTGGCCCGTTGAAGCTGACGGTTATAAAATGTGGCTGCACCACCTGGTTCGCTCAGTCGCCATTGTGATCGCGGTTATCAGTGTCAATGCAATTCTGGCTCGGGCCGCCCTTAGGCTAGATGTCACCGCTGAACAATTACATTCCCTGTCCGATCAAACCGAGAAACTCCTGGACGAAATACCGGATGATCGACCGGTCTTCATCGAAGCCTTTATTAGTAAAAATGTCCCGCAAATCTTCGTTCAAACCCGCGCCAATTTATTAGGATTTCTCAAAGAAATTGATGCAGTTGCCGGCAATAAAGTTCAAGTATTAATTCACGACACTGAACAATTTTCTGACGACGCCCGGGATGCCAGGGAAAAATTTGGCATCTTAGCTCGGGATGTTCCGAATACTACCGGCGCACAAACCAGTATTGATGCGGTCTTTTTGGGTGTCGCGGTTAAGTGTGGCGCTGAGGAGCAAGTGATTCCCTTCTTCGACCGCGGACTTCCCGTAGAATATGAACTCACCCGAAGCATCAGAGTCGTCGCAAAAACCCAGCGAAAGAAAATCGGCGTTTTAAACACCGAAGCTAAATTTTTTGGTGGATTTGATTTTCAAACCATGCGCAGCAACCCGTCCTGGCCGGTTGTTGCAGAATTGAAAAAGCAATATGAAGTCGAACAAGTTTCAGCGACCAGCCCAATCACCGAAAAGTACGACGCTCTTTTAGTTGCTTTACCTTCCTCCCTGCCACAGGAAGAGATGGACAATCTGCTTACCTATATTGAAGCCGGGCACCCCGCTTTACTTTTAGTTGATCCTTTAACCATCATCAACATTGGTCTTTCGCCTTCTGAAAGGGCAGGCTCAAATACAAATCCCTTCATGCGGAATCAAGGCCCGCCGCCAAAAGAAAAGGGTAATATTCAAGGATTGATGACGGCTTTAGGAGTCAACTGGAACAGCAGGCAGGTTGTTTGGGATCAATATAATCCGCATCCTGATTTTGCGCAACTACCGCTGGAATTCGTTTTTGTCGGTGCCAATAATCCGGAGGGATTTAATCAAGAGCACTCCGGAAGCGCTAATCTCCAAGAGTTGATCTTCCTGCATCCGGGGACGCTTAGAAAAGCGGCCAATACCAGCTATGACTTTCAGCCGCTGATAAAATCCACAGTCGCATCCGGATCTCTGATGTATAGTCAACTGGTTCAGCGCAGTTTTTTCGGAGGACCGCAATTAGGGAGACCTCAATTTGGCTACAGACCAAACCCGGCAAATTATACCCTGGCGGCTCATATCAAAGGGGAGACTATCCCGGACACGAGTATAAGTACATCAGAAACACCGAAGAATGTCAATGCAATCGTCATTGCCGACATGGATTTTATTTCGGATCAGTTTTTCCAGATTCGTCAGCAAGCAATTGGAAATCTTAATTTTGATAATGTTTCGTTTTTCCTAAATTGTATGGATGTTTTAATCGGCGACGAGTCTTTTATTGCGCTCCGCAACAAACGGGTTAAACATCGAACACTTGAAAGCATCGAGGGCCGGAAAAGTGATTTTAAAGAACAGCAAATTGCTGAAGAACAACAGGCTGAAAATGAAGCATCCAAAGCCCTCAGTGAAGCGCAAAGAAGACTCACCGAAAAAGTCAACGAGGTAAGGAGCCGCGCCGATCTCGATGAGCGAGCCAAAGACCTTATGGCCAAAAACCTTCAGGAAGTTGAGCAGCGAAAATTTGATGCGCTAAAGGAGAATATCGAAGCAGACAAGGAAGCAAAAATCCAACGCAGCAAGGAAAACATGGAATCCCAAATTCGCAACATTCAGAGTTTTATTAAATCTCTGGCGGTCATATTACCTCCTTTGCCGGTTTTTGTGCTCGGAGCTGTCATTTTCCGCCGCCGTCAAAAGCGCGAAAGAGAAGGCGCCCAGGCAGCTCGTAGGTTAAGAGGTTAAACGAATTATCTAAACGAAATTTGAAAGAGGAATATTTATGAACGAAAGTAAGAAAACCATCATTTTTGCCGGAGTGGCTTTGGCGATAGCCCTGCTGGCGTTTGTCACAACTCCAAGAAGGGTTACACCGGATGCCTTCCTGGATAAGGGTGAGCTCTTCTTCCCGGACTTTAGCGATCCGAATGACGCGACCACCCTCGAAGTCATCGATTATGATGCGGAGACCGGTACCGCTATTCCGTTCAAAGTCACAAATAATAACGGCATTTGGACGATTCCGTCCCATCAGGACTATCCCGCAGATGGTAAGGATCGTCTGGCTAAAACAGCTGCCGGTGTGATCGGGATTAAGAAAGATGAATTCCGTTCGGATAGCCCCGCCGACCATGAAGCCCTGGGAGTCATCGGTCCGCTGGATGAAACCGAGACAGCTCTAAAGGGCCGCGGTCAAAGGGTGACCATTAAAGGCAAGAATGAAGTGATTCTTGCGGACTTCATTATTAGTAAAGAAATAGAAGGAAGGGAAAAGTACCGGTTTGTTAGAATTCCCGGAAAGAAACTCGTGTATGCCGTCAAAATGGATATCGATATTTCGACCAAGTTTAGCGATTGGATCGAAGCCGATCTTCTGCAAGTCGAAAAAGACAAAATAAAACAAATAACTTTGAAGGATTATTCTATCAACGAACGTACCGGCAGCGTGCAAAAGAAAGATGAGCTCGTTCTAAATAAAGACGGCGACAATTGGCAAGGCAACAAAACATCTTCCAAGCAAGAGGTAGATAAAACCAAGATAAACGATTTTCTGAAAACCTTGGATGAATTGAACATCGTCGGCGTCCGTACCAAACCCGAAGGCTTAACACAAAGTCTAAAAAAGTCCGGAGACGGTGTTTCCCTTTCTACTCAAACCGTCTTGTCTTTGCAATCCAAGGGGTATTATTTTACCCGAGACGGCCAGCTCATGTCAAACGAAGGCGAATTGCAAGCCCGCACTGAAGACGGCGTTATTTACACTTTGCGTTTCGGCGAAATTGTCTATGGAACCGGACTGACAGTTACCGCCGGCACGGAGACAGACAAAGACGATGAAAATGAAACCGGCGAAAATCGCTACTTATTTATCACCACAACTTTTGATGCAACCGAGTTTCCTGAACCTGCCAAACCAAAAAATACGGAATTCACAACGAAAGCAGACAGCTTGTGGACCGATGCAGACAAGAAGAATAAAGAACTCCGGAACGCCCACGAAAAATGGCAGAGAAAAGTCGATAACGGTCGGAAACTTTCTGACGATCTGAATGCCAGATTCGCTAGATGGTACTATGTAATTTCCTCAGAAAGTTTTGACAAACTCAATTTATCCCGCAAGGATTTGATTAAGGAAAAAGAGAACGACACTTAAACCGCGAAAAACGAGTGACGAGAAGCGCACAGTGACTTGTCAAGTTGCTGTGCGCTTTTTTATTTTAAACTTGACTTGCGTTGTATATCTTGTTACTTTTATTACATTGAATTTATGTGAACCAAATGATGAAAGTTAAAGAGACATCTCCTGCCTATCTTACTCAAAGCAAAGTTTTTACCTACCAGGATTACTTAGAGCTACCGGAAGATAGTTATCAATATCAAGTGATTAATGGAGAACTCGTTATGACTCCGGCGCCATATACAATTCACCAACAAGTAAGTATCAATATCGTAGACAAGTTAATTCAATTCTTAAAGAGCAACCCAATAGGACGGATACTTTATGCTCCGGTAGACGTCGTGATAAACGAAACTAACGTCTTTCAACCGGACATTCTGTTTATCTCAACGGAAAACTCCAAAATCATCACCCAAAAAAATGTCACGGGGCCGCCGGATTTAGTGATAGAGATTCTTTCGCCATCGACCGGGTATTATGATCTCACCGAGAAAAAAGACGTTTATGCTGAATTCGGAGTTAAGGAATATTGGATCGTAGATCCCAAAAAACAGTGGGTAGAATTTTATTCAAATGAAAGCAAAAAGTTTAAATCGATTCAACGTTTAGAAAAATCCAGAATTCTGAAGTCTCACACCCTGAGCAGATTTGATCCGGATGGAAAAAATCTTCCAATTAAACTAACCCCACGCCTTTTTTTTGAAAACTAAATTCCGCACTCAAAGCTTTATTCTCTAATTCAATAGAAAAGTTAATTCTGCCTAAAATAATGTTAGTAAAAAATCTCTTGCAATTTAATTCATTTATTGCTTTAATCTTTAAAGAGTTATTGTGCTCCACAATCCTACTGGAGCCAACATTTTAAGCAAAGTAAGTCTCTAATCTCAAATTGCTCTAATTCAGCCCAATTTTTAAGTGTGGATGAATACATGAAGAGGCCAGCCAAAAAATCATTTCAGATGTCCAAAGTTTTAAGTCTTGGAGTCACTTTCTTGCTTTTAGTTGTTTCCGTGCCAAACGCGTCAACACAGCAAGAACTATGTGAAGAACCGATCATGGTAACAACGGGCCCTGACACAATTGACGTTGGCGACATAGCAGTTCTTGCAAACGAAGCAAGGTGGGACGCAGACGTTGTTTGTATCAATATCACAAATCGAGGTACTTATTTAATTGAGACAGAAATCCTGTATAGCAGGGCTAGCCAAATGCAAATGAATGAGAGCTTCTATTTAGAGGTTTGTGATTCTGCAAAAACCAGTTGCATCGATCCATGCGATCCGAATTCCAGCTTTAAAAAAATAGTTCAAAAAATCGTGGAAGATACAAACAACGAAGAAATCATATTAATTAGAAAAGCAGGGCATTTCTTTTTAAACCCAGGAAACTATTTAATCACTTTGAATCATTATAAAAAATGGGTTGAAATTTCAGGAGATAGTAGCTTCATCAATGGTGACAAAATCGGTTCAGTCGAAAGCGTTCATCTACATAAACTGATTCTAACTCAGATTTCCGAAAGATTTGACTGCCCTCGGAACTATGATCTGGACATAACTAAAACTGTGAGACCTCCATCGGTCTTTGCGGGACAAGCTTTTACTTATGCTTTGAACATTTTTAACAACGGTCCTGGCAATGCAAACAACTTTACTATTACTGATGTTCTACCAGATTTAGTCTTCCCACTGGAATTTTTGACCAACCCACCAACTGAACAGACCGGACAAATTTTGAATTGGAAAGATGTTACTCTTGATTCGGGAGGAACCTATTCCATCGAATTCACAGCTACTTTTCCCGACTCATTTGAGGTTAAGGGAGATTCTTTGGAAAGACAGAACTCAAGTTTCGTGAACGCGGCTCTGGATACAAATGCTCAAAACGACACAGCGTTTGCGGTGGTCTATATAAAACCTCTGGTGTATGATCTTGAATTAAAAAAGAGTGTGAGTAAGAGCTCTGCGATACCGGGAGACACTTTTACTTATTCGATTCGAATTCGCAATAAAGGCCCCGGCAAAGCCAGTAACATTCAACTGACCGATGTCCTGCCGGATTCGATTGCTCCCGTCGATTTCTTAAATGACGACATTCCGATTGATCCGACATCTCGAACATTAAAATGGCAGCTTGCCCCGCTCGGCTCTGGACAAACAAAAGAGATAAATTTTACCGCCGTTTTCCCGGAAACTTTTGAAGTAAAAAAAGATTCATTAGAGAAAATCAATTTCAGTTTTGTGGAAGCGAAGTTTGATTTCAATTCCGAGAATGACACTTCCTCAGCAATTATTTTTATCAAACCAGTTGTGTATGACCTCGAACTAACCAAAAATGCAAATCCGAGCACGGTTGTACCGGGTGAAACATTTACCTATTCGCTGCAAATTCGAAACAACGGTCCTGATACTGCAAACAATATTCGTCTTACCGACCTCCTCCCCGATTCGATTCAGCCAGTAAATTTTATAACGGATATACCCCTTGACCCCACTTCAAGAAGATTGGAATGGAACCTCTTACCACTTGACTCAGGTGCAATTAAAAACATTGAATTTACAGCAACTTTTATGGATTCACTTGGGAGCACGGAAAGAGTAAGGGAATTCGTGAACACAGCCTTTGTCGGAGCACCCTTTGATACAAATACCCAGAATGACACTGCCGCTGTGCTGGTAAGCGTGCTCCCACCACTAAATTACGATCTAGTATTAACTAAATCAGTATCCCGCGATACCGTAGTACAAGGGCAAACATTTTCTTACACCCTGGAAATCACCAATAACGGTCCTGAAACCGCGCCGAGGTTTTCCGTTTGGGACGCTTTCCCGGACGGAGTTTCCATATCAGATTTCAGCCTCCAACCGATTAATCCTTTTGCTCAGGATACCTTGCGCTGGCGAATTGAAACTCCACTTCTTTCGGGAGAAAAAATTTCAATAACCTACGCTGGCATATGCCCGGTGCTTGCTAATTTTACAAACCCACAGACAAAGATTAATGCAGCGAGGGTAATCGGAGAAAACGATTCAGATCCGACAAATGATTCGGCAACCGCTTCTACCGTTTGTCTTCCGCCGACCGACTCATGTAACGAATTTGTAAATCTGGATCGAAGTCTTTTCGAACCGGACGGCCAAACGCAACTGGCAATAACAGTTGAACTGGACGTTATTACGGATGTCACTTTAGACATTTTTGACATCACAGGCTATCCCATAAAAAGAATTTCAACAGCGAATGCTACGATTGGACTTAACACCTTTTTCTGGGACGGACAAACAAATGAAGGGTTAAAAGCGGGCAGCGGGGTTTACATCATTGTCGTTCGTGACAAGGTAATTAGTGGCCGGGCTCTGGAATGTATTAAAAAAGTATTAGTCGTACGATGAGGCGAAAGGTTAAAATTATTAGCATTCATTTTAAGATTGCAATTTTATTATGTCTTAGTGCTCTATCGCCCGACATCTTATACACACAGGATATCCGCGCAGGCGCGGCCTATTTAAAAATTCTCCCCGGAACGAGACAACAAAACCTGGCCGGAAGCCTAACGGGCAGCCTGGACGGCACCTTCTCGGTCTATGCCAATCCAGGGGCCACCGGATTTTTAAGACACTGGCAATTTTCAGCAAGTTACACCAAATGGATAGCAAACATTTCGCATACCTCACTCTTTTATGGACAGCAGTTTCGATTTCGCACACCGTTGACTGAAAAACTTTACGTGGGTGTTGGTCTACACCGCCAGGGATTTGAAGATTTCGATGCCTCTGGAGCAAACAGCTTTGTCAATGCATCCGATATGTTGGTTAGTTTAAGTCTGGGATTACCCATCAAAGGAATATCTCGCAATCTTTCTGTTGGAACAAATATAAAGTATTTCAGAAGTGAGTTAGCACAGTACAACGCCAGCACAATGGTTTTTGATGCCGGCATTATTTTCCGCACCTCTCCGAAACCGTTCAATTTCCTGTTTTCCGAACAAATTATCTTTTCAGCCGGCGCTGCCGTAACACAGATGGGGAAACCTTTGACCTTCATTGCCCAGGAAACGCCCCTACCAAGAACATTCAGAGCAGGAGTCGCCTTTAATTTAGGAAAACATGACGGCTTACAGTTACAGCTCGCGGCAGACTACCGCAAAGTACGTGACGAAGACGGCCGGGTGGGTCTTGGCCTCGAAATAATCAATTTATTTGGCCGCAGAAGTTGGGGGCGTCTAATGACCGTCCGTGGCGGATATATCTTTGACAACAAGCGGGATGAGCGGCTTTTCAACAAATTTTCGCTCGGCCTGAGTTTTCGTCTTGATGATTATATCAACAGTTCGCGCCATGCCCGGAAGCCCAGCGGATTTTTCAAGAACGCTGCATTACGTCTCGATGGCGGATTTTTAAATAGTAAAACTTTTTCAAATATTTATCAGGGCAGTATGACTTATCGACCCGTTGGACCCGAACCCTTCCATTTTGTGAAATCAGATTTCATGTCACTGGATGTTAAAAAACGACCAACTTTTTCTTACCAGGTTTGTGAAGAGGTTAAACTCGCATGGGAATCAACAAAAGACCCCGACTTGTATGACCAATCAAATTATCTCGTGTTTGTCGCTAAAGACAGCAGTACAATGTTAGATGAACTTATCAATTCAGCAAAGCGAAATGAATTAGAATTGAAGTTGGCTAAACCCTTACGAGGTCACGACGACAAGTCGAAATCGGATTCAGTACAGATAAGAATTCTGAGCGTTGCGCCTAAATTACAATACACTTCAAAAAATGGCGAAAACGGAATGAGCACCGCGGACTGGGTAATAGAAGACTCAACTGTAACCTTTTATGCTCACCGAAATCGAAAACAGATAACCTTCAAGGATTATATCCCCATGGGGGCGCACGGGCAGTATTATTGGACTGTTATGACATACGACAGGAATCGCCATTTTCGAGTTATCGATGCGTCTGAGGGTCATATTGCTCGCTTTGATGTCAAGCCTACTCCCAGACTTTTAGTTGAAATTGAAAAACGTCAAAACCAAAAAATTGCAGAGGTCAGAATAACAAATATTGCTCATGATCTAGATAGAGATTTTCTGGTAAGAGTCGCCTCATTCGATTCTCTTGCCTTAGAACGCGTAAAGGAACGGCAACATAAAATAATCGCTTTGGGGTCTCCCATTTCCAAACCTGCAATGGAGCAGAAGAAAATCATCGATTGGCAAAACTCCCGAATTGGTGCCGTTTTTCTAAGAGAAAGTATTCCCGGGCTACTTGCGGGCAAAAGTGATACTTTTCAAATAAAACTGGATCAAAACCAAACGTGGCTAATAGCTGAAGTTGATTCGGCGAACTTGCTCTGTGCCAATACACGCGATACATTGGCTCTCTATGATCTCGAGCTAAAGAAATCAGTTGAGGTTGAACCATTCAAACCCAAAGTAATTTTTACCCCCGTGGGCTCTGATACTTTGACAAAATTTGTGAGAGCCGAACTAACACGACTTAGTAGGTCATTTAAAGATCCCATTCTAAGCAATGTGTTCATAAAAATAGACGGACACACCGATGAACAAGGTTGGCCGGGACGAACACCGACAGAAAATGATTCTCTTAACAAAGCCCTCTCAGAAAGACGGGTCAAAAGTGTCCGTAACTTTTTAGTGGATTCTCTTAAAGTTGATCCAAAACACATTTTGACGGAGGGATACGGCCAGACCAAACTTATAGAAAAGAAAGTAGCAATGAGATCTGCCCACCTACGAGATTCTTTACATCGAATTAATCGCCGTGTTGAAATGTATCTGATCAGAAATAGATGTCAACCACACCCACCCAGCCTGATTAGTCCCGGCCACTGTTTTGGAGATACACTCGACATTGTTAATGCGGGTGACGAATTTTACTATGTATTTGAAGTAAAAAATAGAGGCCACTTTACAGCAAAAGATATTTTGATCAAAGATTTTTTACCTGAGCACATTATTCCCCAAGATGAGACGTCATTAACAAACGGCAGTCGATATCGCTATCAGCATCATATAGACTCTCTCGCAGCCAACGCAACAGATATGGATTCGGTAAAAGTCAAAGTAGATACAACTCTATTAGATTCATTAAAATTATTCGAAAGACTAAACATAGCGGAGGTAAGTGCGGCAAACGATATTTACTCATCAAATAACAGGGACAGTACAGTTGTCTATGTCATAGGAGGCAAACCTCCAAATCTTGAGCCGATAGCCAAGAACGTAACGATAACCGGCATACCAAGAGTTGGCGAAGAACTTCGAGGCAGCTATACATTTTATGACCCAGATCAAGATCCGCAAGGGAATTCTACTTTTAGATGGCTCCGGGATGACGCGGTCATACCCGGAGATACATTGCCAGATTATTATGTTCTAACCGAAAACGATTTAAACCGCAGAATTCGTTTTGAGGTTACCCCGATTGCTCAGACCGGGGCCAAACGTGGGAGAAGCGTCTTGAGCGCCAGTTTAGGCCCAATTGCTCCTAACCTGCCGCCTGTAGTCACTTTCGTAAGCATTACAGGTGACTCCAAAGTTGGTCAGGTTTTGAAAATAGAGAATGTGGTCATTCGTGATCCCGAAGGCGACCCGCTGGGCAAGGCTAGGCTCCGATGGTTACGTGATGGCCAGCCAATTAAAGGGGCTAACTCGGCAACATATCAAGTACGGGCCGTTGACGAAGGGAAAATGATTGCAATTGAAGTTACGCCAATCGCCTCTAGGGGCAGCTCGCCAGGGCGATCAGTGAGAAGTGAGGCTATTGGGCCGATAGATACTACAAAAATTAAGCCCCCCCAAGTTATTCATGTGAAAGTCATCGCTGAACCAGAGGGCATACCAGCACAAGGTCAATGTCTTAAGGGTACATATAGGCTTGGTGTCTATAACGCAAAGATTCATGTACGCTTGTCTTGGTTTCGGAATAAGAAACGAGTCGACTCGAAAATAGTTACCGGTGAAGAAGAGGCTTTTTATAAGCTAGGTTTTGATGATGTTGGGCATAATATTAGGTTTGAAGTTATACCGTTTTCTGGGCTTCTAAGAGGAAAAGCAAAATCTGACTCAGTGAATAAGATAAAGGCCTACCAAACCAGCTTAGACGAATGTAAGAAATAGAAGGAGAATCTTATGGCAATGAAAAAACAATCTCTTGTCAAAAAGCTATGGCAGAAAAAAAAATCCATCAAAATAGCGTCCTTAGTAACAATCCTCGCACTAACTACAGGAGCTTTAAAATTTTGGGATGACATCACCTTAAGATGCTCTAAGTCATCTTTGGAATAACTCCAACTCATT